>CAYRBX010000108.1:0-3489 GCA_964422695.1 uncultured Dehalococcoidia bacterium | reverse complement strand
CCCCACATCCGCCTCCCTGGCCTCCCCCGGGCCGTTCACCACGCATCCCATCACCGCCACCTTGATATTCGCCTTCATATTTCTGAGATGGCGATCCACCTCCTCCGCGAGCTCCACCACATCGGCTTCCGCCCTCCCGCAAGCCCGGCAGCTCACGAGCACCGGCCCCTCCCTCAGCCCCAAGCTCCTCAAGATCTCCAAGGCCGCGCGCACCTCCTCGCGAGGATCTCTCGTGGTCAAGGTCACGCTTACCGCCTCTCCGATCCCTTCAACGAGGAGCGCTCCTATCCCCACGGCGCTCCTTATGACTCCGCAGCGAGGGAGGCCCGATTCGGTGATCCCCAAGATCAGAGGGTAGGGGAAGAGGGTGGCGAACATCCTGTTGGCCTGAACGGTGGGGAGGACATCGAAAGCCTTGAGGGAGACTTCGATGTCCTCAAATCCCATATCCTCGAGCATTCTCACCGTTCTCGCGGCGAGCTCCGTCATCCTCACCTCCAGCGGCTTTTGAGGGAGGAAATCCGGGGGGATGCTTCCGGCGTTGACGCCGATCCGGAGGGGGATACGCTTATCTTGAGCGAGGCGGGCGATCGCCCTTATATCCTGCGGATCTCCGATCGTTCCGGGATTCACCCTCACCTCATCCGCTCCTCCTTCTATCGCAAGGAGAGCAAGCTTCGGATCGAAATGCACATCGGCGATGAGAGGGAGGGGGGAGAGGGGCTTTATCTTGGAGAGGGCGGCGGCCGCCTCCTCATCTTGAACCGCCACCCTCGCCATCGAGCATCCCTCTCTCCGAAGCTCCTCCAGCTGCCTCAAAGTCCCTTCGATATCTCTCGTATCCGTTTTGGTCATGGCCTCGACGGCGATGGGATTCCATCCCCCCACTCGAAGATCTCCGATTCTTATCTCCTTGGATCTTCGCCTTATCATCGCCTCAAAAACCACGAATGAAGCGCAGGATATCGAAGTAGCTTATTATGGCGATGAGGATGAGGAGGAGGAGAAGGCCCACAAGATGCGAAAGCCTCTCCTTCTGCGGGGAGATTCGCCTCCCCCTCCTTGCGAGCTCGATGAATACGAAGGCGATCCTCCCTCCATCCAGCCCGGGAATGGGGAGGAGATTGATCACCCCCAAATTGAAGCTCAGAAAGGCGATCCACCCCACAAGATTCCCCAATCCCAGCTCCAAACTGCGTTTGGTGAATTGAGCGATTCCTATAGGTCCTGCGAGAGCGGCCTCCTTCCGGATGAGCATCGCCGGCATCTTCCAGAGGAGCGAGGCGATCTCCCCCGTAGTCTTGAAGCCCTTTATGAGAGCTTCTTGGGGCTTGCAAGATCTCGTGATAAAAAGGGGGGAGATCTTCACGCCCAGAGGCCCCTCTCCGGGAGGGGGATCCGGGCGGGGGATCGCCCTCACTTCAAGCTCCTTTCCTCCTCTCCTCAGGAGGAGGGAGATCTCGGATCCGGCGTTCTCCCTGATCGTCGAAGAAAGCTCTTCGGGGCTTCCGGCGGGAATTCCGTTTACCTTGATGATCACATCCCCTCTCCTGATCCCCGCCGCCTCGGCCGGGCTTCCGGGGACGACCTCGACGATCTCAACTCCCTCGCTTGAGATCTCCTTGTGCGGAACGGCGAAGCTCAGGGAGAAGAGGAAGGGGGTTATGGCCAGCATTATGAGGGAGCCCGCCCCCAGCACCAGAAGCCTTACCTTGGGGCTTTGAGCCGCAAAGCTTCGGGGATGAGAGGGATCTTCCTCCCCCAGAAGCTTCACGAATCCCCCGAGGGGAATGAGGTTGAGGGAGTAGGTGGTCTCCCCCTTCTTCTTGCTTATGATCCTCGGGGGGAATCCTATGCCGAATTCCTCGACGAGAATTCCGAATCTCCTGGCCGCGAGGAAGTGGCCGAGCTCGTGAACGAAGATGAGAAAGCCCAAGATGAGGAAGAAGACGGGAACGAAGAGGTAGCGCTCCATTTCAGGCTTTCCCGCTTATCCTCCTCACCCTCTCCTCCGCCCTCGCCCTCCCCCAGCGCTCCGCCTCCCTTATCTCCTCAAGAGAGGGGTTGGAGATGCCGGAATGAGCTTGGAGGGCATCCTCCACCACCTCCGCTATTTTCGGAAAGGAGATCTTCCCCTCCAGGAACGCGTTCACCGCCACCTCATCGGCTCCGCAGAGAACCGCGGGGAAGGTGCCCCCCAGCCTTCCGGCCTCAAGAGCAAGTTTAAAACAGGGGAATTTCCGCTCGTCCAGAGGCTCGAAGGTGAGAGGGCTTGCTTGAACGAGATCCAGAGGGGGGGTGATCTTGTTCTCCCACCTCTCCGGCCAGGAGAGGATGTGGAGAATGGGAACGCGCATATCCCTGAAGCTCAGCTGCGCTTTCAGGGATCCGTCGATGAATTCGACGAGGGAGTGAATGATGCTCTGAGGGTGGATTACGGCTTCGATCTTCTCATAGGGGAGGTCGAAGAGCCAGTGCGCTTCTATCACCTCAAATCCCTTGTGCATTAAAGTGGCCGAATCGAGAGTGGCCTTGGGCCCCATCCTCCAGGTGGGATGCCTTAAAGCCTGCTCGGGCGTCGCCCTCTCGAGCTCCTCGGGGCTTGAGGTTCGGAATGGGCCTCCCGAAGCGGTGAGGATGAGCCTTCTTATCTCCTCCTTCCTCTCCCCTCTTAGGCACTGCCAAGTTCCGCAGTGCTCGCTGTCGATGGAAAGCCAAACCGGGCTTATCCCGTCGTCGAGAGGGAGGATTCGCACCCCTCTCATCTTCGCTTCCCTCACGAGGATCTCCCCGGCCATGACCAAGATCTCCTTATTGGCCAGAGCTATGCTCTTCCCGGAGCGAATGGCCGCGAAGGCCGCCTCAAGACCCGGATTTCCGGCCGTCGCTATGACGACGAGATCCGCCTCCGGGAGGGCGGCCATCTCCTCAAGCGAGGGGCAGTATCGAGATGCAAGCTCGGGAGCTTTTGCGGGGAGATCGGGGGCGAAAACCGAGCGCGCTCCGAATTCCTCAACCTGCTTCTTGAGGAGGTCGATCCGGCTTCCCGCCGCAAGCCCTACGACTTCGAATCTCTCGGGGTAGGCTTTCACGACATCCAGAGTCTGCCTTCCTATCGAGCCGGTGGAGCCCAAGATGACAATTCGCTTCACCGAAGAAGCCATGCTACATAATAGTATACGAAAGGTACAACGAAGATAATGCTGTCGAGGCGATCCAGAAAGCCCCCGTGCCCCGGAATGAGAGATCCCGCATCTTTGGCCCCCGCGGCCCTCTTCAGAGCGGATTCGACGAGATCTCCCGCAAGCCCCAGAAATCCGGCTCCGACCCCCAGAACAACAAGATGAGGAGGGGATACGTGGAGTTTGAAGATAGCTGAGAGCAGGAAGGAAGCTCCTATCCCTCCCGCGATCCCCCCCGCCATCCCCTCAAAGCTCTTCCCGGGGCTTACGGCCGGGGCGAGCTTGTGCCTCCCCAGAGCCCTTCCGG
>CAYRBX010000107.1:0-3531 GCA_964422695.1 uncultured Dehalococcoidia bacterium | reverse complement strand
CTCTGTAAGCCTCGGCGTCTCGCAAAGCTCT
Organism: uncultured Dehalococcoidia bacterium; assembly: GCA_964422695.1. Taxonomy (GTDB): domain Bacteria; phylum Chloroflexota; class Dehalococcoidia; order SZUA-161; family CAYRBX01; genus CAYRBX01. The sequence continues at coordinate 3,500 of CAYRBX010000107.1, read as the reverse complement.
TCTTACGATCTCCTCCATGCTCCCCCGAAAGCGAGGGCTTCCGGGGAGGGGGAGGAGATGGATCACTCCCAAAAGCGGTTTCCCCTCGAAGAGCATGCGAAAGCCTCTCATCTCCTTGGAGGGCACACCCCTCCTTATGCCATGATAAATTAAGAACGAGATGAGCAGGTTCAAGCTCGTTTCGGATTTCAAGCCCACCGGAGATCAGCCTCAGGCGATAGAGAAGCTCGTAAAGGGGATAAAGGAGGGGTACAGATTCCAGACGCTCCTCGGGGTCACCGGAAGCGGGAAGACCTTCACCATGGCGGCCGTGATCGAGCAAGTTCAGCGCCCCACTCTCGTGATCTCTCACAACAAAACGCTGGCCGCTCAGCTCTGCGCCGAGTTCCGCAGGTTCTTCCCCGAGAACGCCGTCGAGTACTTCGTGAGCTATTACGATTATTATCAGCCCGAAGCTTACATTCCCGAAACCGATACCTACATCGAGAAGGAAGCCGATATAAACGAGGAGATAGAGAAGCTTCGGATCTCCGCCACCCGCTCGGTGCTGGAGCGCCGCGATGTCATCGTGACGGCTTCCGTCTCCTGCATTTACGGCATAGGGCCTCCGGATGAGTTCTACAAGTTCGTCTTCTTCCTGAAGAGAGGGCAGGAGGTTCCGAGAGATTGGGTGTTGCGGCGCCTGGTGGAGATGCAGTACGAGCGAAACGATTACGAGTTCACAAGAGGGAGATTTCGCGTGCGGGGCGATACGCTGGAGATCTTCCCCATTTACGAGGATGTGGCCTTGCGAATCGAGTTCTGGGGAGATGAGATCGACAGGATCGCGATCTTCGATCCCGTAACCGGAGAGATCCTGAAGGAGGAGAGGGAGATCGCCATCTACCCGGCCAAGCATTTCGTGACCTCCAGGGAGAGGCTCGAGGCCGCCATCGCCGATATAGAGAGGGAGCTCGAGGAGAGGGTCGCCGAGCTTAAAGCTTTGGGGAAGGAGCTTGAAGCTCAGAGGCTCTGGGCTCGAACGAACTACGATCTTGAGCTTTTGCGGGAGACGGGATATTGCCCCGGAATAGAGAATTACTCAAGGCATCTGGATCGCCGCCCTCCGGGAAGCCCTCCTTGGACTCTTCTGGATTACTTCCCCGAGGACTTCCTGGTCTTCATCGACGAGTCTCACATGACGATCCCCCAGCTTCGGGGGATGTTCCGAGGAGATCGCTCCCGGAAGGAGACCTTGGTGGAGTACGGATTCCGCCTCCCCTCCGCTCTGGACAACCGCCCTCTGACCTTCGAGGAGTTCTTGGAGAAGGTGGGGCAGGTGATCTTCGTCTCGGCGACCCCCGGGCCTTTCGAGCTCGAGCACAGCGAGCAGGTTGTGGAGCAGCTCATAAGGCCCACCGGAATTCCCGACCCCTCAATTGAGGTGCGCCCCACCAAGGGGCAGATCGAGGATCTCGTGGGGGAGATAAGGAAGAGGGTGGAGAGGGGGGAGAGGTGCTTGGTCACCACCCTCACCAAGCGAACGGCGGAGGAGCTCGCCGAGTACCTTCGGGAGCTCGGGATAAAAGCTCATTACCTCCACTCCGAGATCGAAGCGCTGGAGAGGGTCGACATCCTGCGAGATCTGAGGCTCGGCGTTTACGACGTCATAGTGGGGATAAACCTGCTCCGCGAGGGGCTCGACCTTCCCGAGGTGAGCCTCGTCGCCATACTGGATGCGGACAAAGAAGGTTACCTGAGATCGGAGACCGCCCTCATTCAGACCATGGGGCGGGCCGCCCGGCATCCCAACGGCCACGTGATCATGTACGCCGACAGGATCACCGAATCCATGCGGAAGGCCATCGAGGAGACGGAGCGCAGGCGCCGCATTCAGCTCAAATACAATGAGGAGCACGGCATCACGCCTCAAGGAATAAAGAAAGATGTGAAGACCATAACGGATGAGCTTCACGCCGCGGCCGCCTCGACAAGGCACAAGCTGGAGAGGGGATTGGAGATACCCAGAGAGGAGCTCGCTCATCTCATAAAGGAGCTCGAGGCGGAGATGAGAGCCGCGGCTCGAAATCTCGAGTTCGAGAGGGCGGCCGCTCTGAGAGATCAGATCTTCGCCCTCCGGCGCATGCAGGAGGAGAAGAAGAGGAGGTAGGGGAAGCCCATGCCCGGATTCGAACCGGGGACCTCGCCCTTACCAAGGGCGCGCTCTACCGCTGAGCTACATGGGCTCTGAAGCCTCGCTCTCATTTTACAGCATTTTTCGAAACCCTTCAAAACCTCTTCGGGGCCTGAAGCGTTTTAGAAGAGGAGAGGGTTTTGCGGAAGGGAGGATCGGAAGAGGAGATCCGGCTCTTCGAGGAGGTGTACGAGAGGCATTTCGACAGCATCTATCGCTATGTGCTCCTGAGGGTGGGGGAGAGGGCCGACGCCGAGGATCTCGTTCAGGAGATCTTCCTCAAGGTCCTCCAAGCCCTCCCCTCCTACAAGCCGAAAGGCCTGCCCATCTCCGCCTGGCTCTTTCGAATCGCTCGAAATCACGTGATCGACTTCCTGAGGAGGAAGAAGCGAGAGGAGAGCAAATTCACAAGGGAGGAGATCTCTGAGGTTTCGGCTCTTGAAGATCCCCTGAGGGAGGCGGAGCTTCGAGCCGATCTCAAAAGAGTTAAGGAGGCGCTTCGAGATCTCACCGATCTCCAGAGGGAGGTTATAGCTTTGAGGTTCGGAGCCGGCCTCTCCGTAGCGGAGACGGCGAAGGCCATGGGGAAAACGGAGAATGCGGTGAAAGCCCTTCAGCACAGCGCCATCTCCGCCCTCAGGCGCCGCCTCCGAATTGAGGAGGAAGAGAGGGAATGAAGGAGAGGGAGTTCTTAAGTCGCTACATAGATCGGCTGATCGAGAGGAGGGAGACGAAGGAGCTTCTGGAGGAGGAGCCCGAGATCGCGCGGAAGCTCCGCCCTCTCCTCCGGATCGCCGATGAGCTCTCCTCCCTCTCCTCCTCCCTCTCCCCTCCTCCGGGACTCCGGGAGGAGCTTCGGGGGAGAATCCTCCTCGAGGCGAGAGCTCCCGAAAAGGCGAGGAGGTTTCCCTTCCTCCCGCAAGCGAGAAGGCTCGCCTTCGCCCTCCTCGTCGTGCTCCTGGTCTTGGCGATCGGAGGAGGGGTGGTCGCGGCCTCGGCGAGGAGCGCGCCGGGAGAGCCTCTCTATCCCGTAAAGCTCGCCGCGGAGAGGATAAGCTTGGCCTTGGCTCCCACTCAGGAGCTCAAGATCAAATTGCACGCGAGATTCCTTCCCCGAAGGGCGGAGGAGATGAGAGAGGTGGCCGCCAGAGATCCCGAAAAGCTTGGGGTGCTGGTTCGAAAATACCAATCTCACCTCCGGGCGATTCGGGATTTCGCCCGAAGGGCTAAGGAGAGGGGGAGGGAGGGGGAGCTGGAGAGGGCGAAGGCGATCTTGAGGAGGGAGGCGGAGAGGGATCTTCTGCTTCTTGAGCGAATAGGGGAGAAA
>CAYRBX010000106.1:0-3578 GCA_964422695.1 uncultured Dehalococcoidia bacterium | reverse complement strand
GGGAGAGGATAACGACGCTCGACGGGGAGGAGAGGGAGCTCGATGAGGAGATCTTGGTGATCGCCGATGAGGAGAGGCCGGTGGCCCTCGCCGGGATCATGGGAGGGCTTGAGACCGCGGTTTCGGAGGAGACCGAAGATGTGCTCTTGGAGTCGGCCAACTTCAATCCCTCCGCGGTGAGGAGAGGAGCTCTGAAGCTGGGGCTTCGCACCGAAGCCTCCGCCCGCTTCGAGAAGGGCCTCTCCCCCGAGCTTCCCCCCGTGGCCCTGCGCCGCGCGGCGCAGCTCATTCTGGAGATCGCGGGAGGGGAGGCCTCGCGGGGCATTATCGATCTCTACCCGGGGAGGGAGGAGCGAAAGCCCCTGAAGCTCTCCCTGCGCCGGATGAAGCAGGTGCTCGGAGTGAAGATCCCCTTGGGGCAGGTGGTGAGGGCTTTGGATGCGCTGGGATTCGAGTGCCGGAAGGAGGGAACGGGGAGGCTTGCGGTCTCGATCCCCTGGTGGCGCACCGATATAAAGATCGAGGAGGATCTCATCGAGGAGGTGGCGAGGATCGTGGGATACGATAAGATCCCCCCGCGCCTCCTCCCCTTCGAGATCCCCCGCTCCACTCCGGATAGAAAGCTTCTCGTTCGGGAGGCGATAAGAGATCTCCTCGCCGGAATGGGATTGCAGGAGGTGATCACCTACTCTCTTGTGAGCAGAAGGCTTCTGGAGCTCTGCGATCCGGAGGGGAGGTTCGGCCCTCCTCTGAAGGTGGCCAACCCCCTCTCCCAAGAGCAGGAGTTCCTGCGAACGAACCTCCGCCCCGGCCTGCTCTCAGCTCTTTCGCGCAACGCGAGGATCGAGAGGGGCTCCTTCAAGCTCTTCGAGATCGGAAGGACATTTCACCCCAAGCCCGGCGACCTCCCGGAGGAGAGGGAGAGGGCGGCGGGGATCCTCGCCGGGCCCAGAGAGCCTCTGGGGCTTCACTCCCCGAAGCCCCAGGAGCTCGATTTCTTCGACGCCAAGGGGGTGGTGGAGGAGCTCCTCCTGAGGCTCGGGATCGAAGCTTCCTTCGAGCCCTCCTCCGATCCCTTCCTCTCGCCGGGGAGGACGGCTCTTGTAAAAGCGGGGAGGAGGGAGATAGGGCTTGTGGGGGAGATTCACCCCCGAATTCTGAGAGAGCTCGATCTCCCCTTCGAGGTTGCCGCGTATTTCGAGCTTGATCTCGGAAGGCTTTACGATCTCGTGGGCCCTCCGAGATTCTCCCCTCCCCCCCGCTATCAGGCTTCCTGGCGGGATCTCTCGGGGATCGTCGATGAGGAGGTGCCGGCGGGAAGGCTTCTGGAGCTCGTGAGGAGGACGGAGGGGGTTGCGAGGGCGATCCTCTACGATGTCTACAGGGGGGAGGGGATTCCGGCGGGGAAGAAATCCCTCACCTTCAGGATCTTCTACCAATCCCCGACTCACACCCTCACCGACTCCGAGATAAGCGAAATTCAAAGCGAGATCCTGAGGAAGATCGAGGAGCTCGGGGGAAGGCTCCGGGGGCCCTGAAGGAAGTTCGATGAGGAAGGGCGCAAGAAGCGGACATACGGGGATCATCGACCTCTTCTACCTCCGCCGCTGGGCGCTCTTGGGGCTTGTCATCGGGGCCATCGCCGGAGGGGCCGCCATCGCCTTTCACGAGCTTCTGGATCTCGCCACCCTCCTCTTTCTGGGCAAGGGAGCGGGCTTCATTCCTCCTCAAGCTCTGGGGGAGGGGGGGATGGATTTCGTCCTCCCCGAGCGCAAATACCTCCTCCCCCTGATCGCGGGAATTGGGGGGTTTCTGGGGGCGCTCCTCGTGGAGCGATTCGGCCCCGAAGCCAGAGGCCCCGGGGCCGACGCCGCGATCAACGCCTTTCACAACAGGGAGGGCATAATCCCGAAGCCCATCCCCCCCATAAAGCTCATCGCCTCCGTGCTCACCATAGGAGCCGGGGGGAGCGCCGGAAGGGAGGGCCCCATGATCCTCATCGGAGGGGGCATCGGCTCCCTCATCGCCGATCTCTTTCATCTGAGCCCCAGAGATCGGCGGATCGCGCTCGCCGCGGGGATAGGGGCGGGGATAAGCGCGATCTTCAAAGCGCCTCTGGGAGGGGCCATTCTGGGGGCGGAGATTCTCTACCGGAGGGATTTCGAAGTCGAGGCCATAATGCCCTCCTTCATCGCCTCGGTGGTGAGCTACAGCATCTTCTGCTCCCGGTACGGATGGGGGCCCATATTCGAGACGGGAGGGGATATCTCCTTCCCCTACCCGCAAACCCTCCTCTCCTTCGTCCTCTTGGGCTTCGCCTGCGCTCTCGTGGGGATCGTTTACGCCGAGACCTTGAGGAAGTTCAGAGCTCTGTTCCGCCGCCTCGATCTCCCCTTCGTGGTAAAGCCCCTTCTCGGGGGGCTTGCGGCGGGGGGGATCGGCATCCTGCTCCCTCAGGTGCTCGGAGTGGGCTACGGATGGCTTCAGCTCGCCGTGCTCGGAGAACTCCCCCTCTGGCTTATGTTCGGAGCCATGCTGGGGAAGATCGCGGCGACGGGGCTCACCCTCGGATCGGGTGGAAGCGGAGGGGAATTCGCTCCGGCCCTCTTCGTGGGGGGGATGCTCGGAGGAACCCTCTGGGGCGTATTCCACCGCCTCATCCCCTTCGCCACCCCTCCGGAGCCGGCTTCCTTCGTTATCATCGGGATGATGGCCCTCTTGGGAGGGATAAGCAAAGCTCCCCTCGCGGTGATCATCATGATAGCCGAGATGACGAGAGGCTACTCGCTCCTCATCCCCTCCATGATCGCGACGACCATAGCTTATCTTGCGACGAGAAGGCACACGCTCTTCGAAAGCCAAGCCCCCAGCCGCATCGAATCCAAAGCCCACAGGCTCGAGTACTCCATCCCCCTCCTCGAGCGCCTGAAGGTGGGGGAGGCCATGTCGCCCGATCCCATCACCGCGGCCCCCTCGGATACCGCCGCCAAGCTCGCCCGAATCCTTCAGGAGAGGAAGATCGATGCCGTCCCCATAGTCGAGAACGGAATGCTCGTGGGGATCGTGGCCACTCTGGATCTCGCCCCCCTCTCCCCCAGAGATCGGGAGAGAATTCGAGCCGAGGAGATCATGACCAGAGATCTCATCATCGCCTTCCCCGACGAGAACCTCTACGAAGCCCTGCGGAAGATGTCGCGCTACGATATAAGCCACCTTCCGGTGGTGAAGAGGGAGGATCCCAGAAAGCTTGTGGGCATCATCACCCCCGCCGATATCACCCGCTATTACACGCTTCAGCTCCGATCGCTTCACGAGGCGGAATCGGAAGGTTAGATCTCCCGGGCGAGGGAGAAGATCCAAACGGAGGAAGCCCCTCCCCTCCTCAGAGCTTCGGCGCAGGCTTCGGCCGTAGCCCCCGTGGTGATCACATCATCGACGAGCACAACCCTCCTTCCCGCAAGAGCTCCGTCCCTGCAGGCGAAAGCCCCCTTCACGTTCCTGAGCCTCTCCTCCCGGGAGAGCCCCACCTGAGGAGGGGTTTCCCTCGTCTTGATGAGCGTTCGATCATCGAGGGGAAG
>CAYRBX010000105.1:0-3615 GCA_964422695.1 uncultured Dehalococcoidia bacterium | reverse complement strand
GACGGCCGCGGCCGTCTCCTTCTCGGGCATCATAGGGTTTGTGGGGATCATCGTCCCGCATGCTCTGCGCCTCATCTGGGGCTCCGATTACCGCCTGCTCCTCCCCCTCTCCCTCCTCTCCGGAGCCATCTTCCTCATCCTGGCGGATCTCGGAGCGAGAACCCTCCTCTCCCCCGGGGAGCTTCCCGTCGGGGTGGTGACGGCCGTCTGCGGCGTTCCCTTCTTCCTCCACCTCCTCAGGACGAGGAAGAAGATGCTCCTCTGAAGGAGGAAGGAGATGTTGCTTGAGGTCGAGGGCGTCTCCTTCTCCTACGGGGAGAGGGAGGTGCTGCGAGATGTGAATTTCGCGCTCGAAGAGGGGGAGGTGCTGGGCCTTGTGGGGCCCAACGGATCGGGGAAGACGACCTTGCTTCGCATTTTGTGCGGCGTGCTCAGGCCGAAGAGCGGGCGGGTGCTCCTGTGCGGGAGGGATCTTCGGAGGTTTTCGCGCCGGGAGGTGGCAAAGCTCGTGGGGGTCGTCCCCCAAAATCCCCTCCTCCCCCCGGCCTTCACGGGCTTGGAGCTCGTGCTCTTGGGGCGCTCCCCTCACATCGGGCTTTTCGGAGCGGAGAGGCCCGAAGATGTGGCCGCGGCGCTCGAGGCGATGAAAGCCACGGGAACTCTGGAGTTCGCCGGAAGGAGAATAGGGGAGCTTTCGGGAGGGGAGAGGCAGAAGCTCTGCGTGGCTCGAGCTCTATCTCAGGAGCCCAAGATCCTGCTCCTCGATGAGCCGACGGCGCATCTTGATATAAATCATGAGATCGAGATCTTGGAGCTCGTTCGAAGGCTCGCCGAGGAGAAGAAGCTCGGGGTTGTGATGGCCATTCACGATCTCTCCCTCGCCTCCCTGTACTGCACGAGGCTGCTCCTGCTTCATCGAGGGAGGATCTTCCGATCCGGAAGCTCCCGTGAGGTCATCCGCCCCGAGATCCTCCACGAGGTTTACGGAGTGGAGGTCGAGGTCATCCCCCATCCGACCGCGGGGGTTCCGGTGGTCATAAGCCCTTCTCCCGATGGGAGGCATTGGAGGAGCTGAGGTTCTCATCATGGCGCTTCTCGCCGACGGGATCTTGGGAGAGCCGCCGCGCTTCGCGCATCCTGTGGTGGGGGTGGGGAAGATCGCCGAAAAGCTCATCCCCCTCTCCCCTACGCGGGGGAGGGCAAGGCCGTTCGCCTGCGGCATGGGGATAACGATCCTCGGAGCGATCGCCTTCGTCCTTCCCGCCCTCCTCATCTCCCTTGAAGTTCCCCTCTTCCTCCCCTTCTGGTGCGAGCATGAAGGGGGGATCTCGCCCTCCGACCTCCCCCTTCTTCTGCTCGGGGCCTTTCTGCTCAAAACCACCTTCGCCGGAAGGGAGCTCCTTCGGGCTATGAGAAGGGTCGAGGAAGCTCTTGAGAGAGGGGAGATCGAGAGGGCGAGGGAGCGCCTTCGGGATCTTGTGGGAAGGCCGAGGGAGGAGCTTCCGCCGCCGAAGATACGCTCCGCCGTGGTGGAGTCGGGAGCGGAGAACCTGGCCGACGGATTCGTGGCGCCCCTCTTCTGGTTCCTCATCTTGGGGCTTCCCGGAGCGGCCCTCTACCGGGCGGTGAACACCATGGATGCGATGATGGGCTACAGGGGAAGGTTCGAGTTTCTGGGGAAGTTCGCCGCGAGATTCGACGATATCCTGAGCTTCATCCCCTCGCGCCTCGCAGCCTTCCTCCTCCTGCTCCTCCGGCCGCGAGGAGCTCTTCGGGGCCTTGCGACGGCGCTTCGCGATCGCAAGGCCGTTCCCAGCCCCAACGCCCGCTGGCCTATCGCGATGATCTCCGGAATCCTTCAAGTTCGCTTGGAGAAAGAGGGGGTTTACGTCTTGGGGAGGGATTTCCCTCCTCCCGGGGAGAGGGAGGTGCGGGAGGCGGAGAAGCTCGTCTTGGGAGGCATTCTGCTGTGGAGCTGCGGGATCGTCCTTTGGGAGATCATGCTCTGAGCTTCAGAGCTCCGGAGCCGAGGCCCGAGCTTCTGGGGGTGGAGCCCGCGGTTCACGGAGGCCCCTCCCTCCCGGAGCTTGAAGATGAGGGGATCGGGCTTGAGGAGCTTCTGGACTTCAGCGTCTGCACCAACCCCTTCGGCCCCCCGCCTCAAGTTCGGGAGGCCCTGAGGGATCTTGAGGTGCATCTCTATCCCGACAGCCAGTGCACGGCCCTGAGGAGGGAGCTCGGGGAGAGGATGGGGGTGTCTCCGGAGGAGGTGCTTGTGGGCTCGGGCTCCACGAACCTCATACGATATCTGGCGCTGGCCTTCCTGCGTTCCGGAGATCTTGCGGTCATCCCCAAGCCCACCTTCGGGGAGTACGAGATCGCCTCGCGCATCATGGGGGCCGCCGTCTTCTCCCCCTCCCCCTCGGATCCGGATCTCCGCTTCGCCTTCGAGGAGCTCCTGAGGGCGGCCTCCCTTCGCCCCCGCATCTTCTTCCTCTGCAATCCCAATAATCCCACAGGACAATACTTCCCTCCCGAATTCCTGGAGAAGCTCTCCGAGCCCTTCGCGGAGGGAGGCGGGATCTTGGCGGTGGACGAAGCTTACATCTCCTTCGTCGAGGGCGGAAGAAGCCCCCTTCACCTGAGGAGCAGGAACGTCGTCTTCCTGCGCTCCATGACCAAGGACTTCGCTCTCGCCGGCCTTCGCTTGGGGTATCTCGTGGCCCGTCCGGAGATAACAAGAGAGCTCCGCCGCGTTCTCCCCCCTTGGGAGGTCAATGTGGCGGCTCAGATCGCCGGCCTTGCGGCTCTCAGAGCGGAGGGATTTGTGGAGAGATCCCGCCGCAAGCTCCTGGAAGCCCGGGATTTCCTCATTCAAAGCCTCTCTCGGCTGGGATTTCGCATCCTCCCCTCCGAAGCTCATTTCTTCCTCATGGAGGTGGGGAACGCCGCGGAGTTCCGGAGGAGGCTTTTGAGGCGGAAGATCCTCGTTCGGGATTGCGCTTCCTTCGGCCTCCCGCATCTCGTTCGGATCTCCCCCAAAGCCCTCCCCGATTGCGAGAAGCTCGTGAAGGCGGTGAAGGAGGTGAGGGATGAGGGAGCTTGAGAGGAAGCTTGGGGAGCTCATCGCCAAGATAAAGCCCCTTGATTTTGAGGCCGCCCGGAAGGCCGCTTTGAGGCAGGATCGCCTCACCAAGCCTCCCGGAAGCTTGGGAAGGCTCGAGGAGCTCTCGGCGAAGCTTTCGGCAATTCGGGGGGATCCCCTTCCGGAGATACGGAGGAAGGCGATCATAGTCATGGCCGGAGATCACGGGGTTGCGGAGGAGGGGGTCTCCGCCTACCCCCAGGAGGTGACCTCTCAGATGGTGGCCAATTTCCTTGCGGGAGGGGCCGGGATAAACGTCCTCGGGAGGCATGTGGGGGCGAGGGTCGTCGTGGTCAACATGGGCGTAAAGCACCCTATACCGAAGCCTCCGGAAATTCGAAGCGGAGAGGGGGCCGAGAGGTATATCGAGCGCCCTCTGGGTTTGGGAACGGCGAATTTCGCCCGCGAGCCCGCCATGAGCAGGGAGCAAGCCCTTCGATCTCTGCTCGCCGGAGCTGAGATCCTGGAGG
>CAYRBX010000104.1:0-3617 GCA_964422695.1 uncultured Dehalococcoidia bacterium | reverse complement strand
GTCCAAAGCCCAAAGCCCCCTTCTTGATGTGAAGCTCTTCAGGGAGAACAAGCTCTTCGCCTTCTCGAATCTCGCCGCTCTCGCAACTTACGCGGCGACGGCCGCCGTCGCCTTCATCCTGAGCCTCTACCTTCAGTACGTGAGGGGGCTTTCCCCGAGCGCGGCGGGGCTCATCCTCCTTGCAAGGCCCGCCCTGCAGGCGGCCTTCTCGCCTCTCGCCGGAAGGCTTTCGGATCGATTCGAGCCGAGGATCGTGGCCTCGGCGGGCCTTGCTCTCGTCGCGGCGGGGCTTTCGATCTTCATCTTCTTGGGGGAGGAGACGAGCGCGGGATTTGTGCTTTCGGGATTGGCGCTTTTGGGGCTTGGAATGGGATTCTTCTCCTCTCCGAACGCCAACGCCCTCATGAGCTCGGTCGGGAGGAGATCTTATGGGGTGGCCTCCGGAACTCTGAGCACCATGAGGCTTGTGGGGCACGCTCTGAGCTTCGGGGTCGTCATGCTCGCCTTCTCCCTTCATATCGGCGGGGCTCCTCTGAATCCCTCGGCCTTCCCATCCTTCCTCGCCGCCGCAAGGCTCTTCTTCCTCATCTCCCTCGGCTTCTCCTCCGCCGCCCTCCTCTTCTCGGCGAGGAGAGGCCGAATTTCCGGAGGAGGGAGGGGAGGAGGGGGAGGGAGATGAGGAGGTTGGAGGAAAGCCAAGCTATTCCCGCCCCCTTGATTCCCAGATGGGGGAGGAGGAGGGAGGAGAGGGCGAGGGTGGGAAGGGAGATTCCGGCCGAGATCAGGAGGATCATGCGAAGCTTCCTCTCCACCCTCGCCGCGGTGAGGTGAAGGGAGGCGAGAGCTTGGGGGAGGGCCGCAAGGCACAGAATCCTGAAGAGCTCAAATCCCCTCGCCGAATACTCCCCTCCGAAAGCGAGCAGGATCTCCCTCCCCAAGAGGATGAAGGCGGCCGTGGCCGGGAGGAGGAAGAAGCCGAGGAATTTGAAGCTCCTTCGAAGCTCCCTTCCGAAGCTCCGCTCCTCGTAAGATCCCTCCGCGAAGAGCGAGAAGGAGACGGCCGCCGTGATGGAGTAGAGGAGGCCCGCGGCCCTCCAGGAGGTCCAGAAGTAGGCATTCCCCTCCGCTCCCACGAGCTCGAGGATCATGAGGGGGAGGATCCAGCCGGGGAGGTTCAGGAGGAATTGCCCGGCGTAATTGGCGAAGGAGAACCTCAAGGCCTCGCTCATTCCCGCCCGAAGAAGAGGGGAGGGGCGGAATCCGGGAATGAGCTTCGGGAGGAAGAGGAGGAGGGAGATGGAAAGCCCCACGGCTCCGGCGAGGCCGTAACACGCCAGGATCCCGAACGCCCCAAGCCCTCTCATCGCCCCGACGATCCCGAGCTTCAAAGCCCCGAAGATGAGGACGACCCAGAGGAGGAATTCCGCCCTCCTCAAGGCGATGAAAGTCCGATCCACCGCCCCTCCGACCGTCGCGATCACAACCGTCGGGACGAATCCCAGAAGATAGGGGGGATCTCTGAGGAAGGAGAGCTTCGGAGACCACACATCCGTTCCGAAGGCGAAGACGAAGGCGGCGGCCCCCGAGCAGAGGCCGGCGAGGGTGAGGAACGAGTTGAGAAAGCCCTTCTGCTCTCTCGCCCCGGGAAGAAATCTTATGATCCCGAAATCCACTCCCAGAGAGCCCGCAAATGAGAGGAGCGCCGTCGCCGAGATGAGGGCGGATCCCACCCCCACCTCCGGAGGGGGGAAATTCCTCGCCACCAGAATCCAGAAGGCGAACTCCAATCCGGCTCCGGCCCAGGAGGAGAGGGCGAGGAAAAGGGCGTTTCGATAAAGAGGGGCTTTCGGAATCACTCCCGAATATAAAATTTAATCTTGGGGGGTGATGGGGAATGGAGGAGCTCTTCGATTCCGCCTTCTTCCTGCTCGCCGAAGATCAAATGCAAATCGAGGAGAGGCCCAGAGGGGGAAGATTGCATCTCACCCCCTTCACCGAGACCTTCGTCCTGCCCAAAGCTCCCGCCAGAGCTTCAATTCTCATCCGAGGCCCCGTGAAAGCCAGAGATCTCTCCCTCTACTTCCTCAAGCTCTCCGAAGCCTTCCGGAGGATAGCCCTGAAGCTCGCAAACGACGACAGAGCTTCAACTGAGATCTGGTACTGCTTCGGAGATGAGGAGGAGCTCAACATCTTCTACACCAAGACCAAGCTGAATTAACCGGCGCTTTTTATTTTCCGCGAAAATTTGACATAATAGAAGTGGGTGATGAAGGAGGAGGTCATCGAGAAGGCCGGCGCGGACCTGAGGGAGGAGAGGAGGGGAGGGAGGATTCCCTTCGCGCCTCCGGCCGAGAGCTATTGCTTTCCGGCGGCTCCGGGGAGGGTTTCGCTTTTCATTCGCGGCCCTCTGAGCGCGAAGGATCTCTCCTCGTATCTCCTGGAGCTCTCGAGGGCGCTGCACAGAGTGGCCTTGAAGCTTGCGAGCGAGAGGGAGTCGGCCGAGATCTGGTTCTGCTTCGGGGACGACGGGGAGTTCAACATCTTCTACACGAGGGTGAAGTAAGCCTCATCCCGAGATCTCCCGCACGATCCCCTTCACATGCCTTCCGATGGCGAGGGAGGCGGTGAGGCCCGGAGATTCTATACCTATAAGGTTTATAAATCCGGGAAGCCCTCTTTTCTCCTCGTGGGAGATGATGAAATCGCGCGGAGCTTTGGGGGCTTCCTCCCCCGGAGGGATGCGAACCGGCCTTATTCCGGAGGATTCGGGGGAGAGGTCTTCGGGCGAGAGGAAGGGGAAGTAGCGGCTTGCGAACCTGAAGAAATATTCTCTCTTCCCCTCATCCACCCTGTAATCTATCTCCTCCACATAATATTCATCGGGCCCGAGCCTCTCCCTCCCGTCGATCCCGATGCAGTTGTGTATTCCGACCCCCACTCTCTTGGGGACGGGGTAGATAAGCCTTCTCACCAACCCCCATTTCCTCGGGGAGATGGAGAAGTAATCTCCCTTGAGGAGGTAAGTTCTGTAGCCGGCCTCCTCGGTGTTTATTCCGGCAAGCCGCGCCACCTTCTCGGCGTGCAATCCCGCCGAGTTTATGACGATTCGGGCGAAAAGCGCCGATATCTCCTCCCCTTCTTTTATGAAGATCTTGTACCTTCCCCCCTCCCTCTCTATCCTCACGACCTCGCAGCCGAAGACGAAATCCGCACCCTCCCTTCTTGCCCGGTGAAAAAGGGCTCTCATCAAAGCGTGAGAGTCGATGATGCCGGTCGATGGGGAGAGGAGGCCCGCGATCCCCCGCACGTTGGGCTCGAGCTTCCGGATCTCACCTCCGGAGATCAATTCGACATCCTCAACCCCGTTCTCCCTCGCCCTCCAAAAGAGCTCTTGAAGCTTCGGCAATTCCCCCTCTTCGACGGCGACGATGATCTTTCCGATCTTGCGGCATCCTATCTCGTGCTTCCGGCAGAATTCGTAGAGGAGCTCCCTCCCCTCGACGCAGAGCTTGGCCTTCAGGGAGTTCCTCTCATAATAAATCCCGGCGTGAATCACCTCGCTGTTCCTGCTGCTCATCTCAAGTCCGAATGTCCTGTTCTTCTCGAACACGAAAACC
>CAYRBX010000103.1:0-3630 GCA_964422695.1 uncultured Dehalococcoidia bacterium | reverse complement strand
CCTCCGGAGAGGAAGACCTTCTCGGTGAAACGCACCTTCAGATTTTCGAGATCCAAGCCCTCCTCCTCCACAACCCTCCCCAACACCTCTTCGATTTCCGAATCCTCGATCTTGAGGCCCCGTCGGGGGAGGGGAATCTCCTTATCCTCAAGCTCCTCAAGCAGCTTTCGGGGAAGGGAGCTGTAGAAGACGAGATCGGCTCCCGCGATCTCAATCCGGAAGATCTCAACCCCGTGCGAGGATGTTCTCCTCTCCAAGAAGAGGCTGGCCGCTTTATTCCAGAGGAAGCTCTGATAAGCCGAGAGGAACACGGAGAGGAGCCTCGGATTTATCCTCCTCACCGCCCCCCGGAAATCCAGGGGATGATCCTTGAGGTAAACAAGAACGCTTCGCTGGGGGGAGCGGGGGGCGATCTTCACGAGCTCCTCCCACCTCCCCCAGAGCTCCCCGGCCTTCTCCTTGAAGCGTCGCATCGCCGGGGGATCTCCGAGCATGGGGGAGGCGAGGAAGAGCCGAAGCGCTCCCTCCATATCTCCCAAGAGGAGATGCCTTCCCAAAAAACCCTTCTCCGGAACGAAGGAGCCGAAGCGCTGAGCATCGAAGTAATTCGGGAAGCCGTAATCTCGCACCTCCTCGAGCCTCCGCTTGATCCTCTCCGCTTCCTCGTGCGACAGATCCCTCAGGGTTATCCTGAACCTGTTCCTTCTGAGATCGCCGGGCTTGAGATGCCTTCGAGCTCTTCCCAAAACCTCAAGCTCAAAGCCCCTGCCCCTCAGCTTGTGGGGAACTTCGCCCTCGATGCTCGCATGTTGTATCGCGACGGCATCTTTATCCTTGAGGGCGGGGAAGGAGATGCGAGATTGGGGGATTCCGAGAATCGAGGAGAGCCTCTCCTGAACTTCGAGGGTCGAAATCCCCTTCTTCCTCACCCTGCAGATAACGTACTTCCCATCTGCGGCGAGGGGAAGAAAGGCCTCCTCCTCGACGATGAAATCCTCCTCTCTTTCTTTGATTCTCATCTCTCAGAGCTCGAGGGAGCAGCCCGCATAACAATCCCTGACCTTCGAGGGGAAGAGGGCTTTTATCTCCCTCTTGTACATGGTGCAATGGCAGGGGACGATGATCTCAAGCTCTTCGAGAATCCCAAATTCCCGAAAGCCGTGAAAGCCTCCTATAAGAGCTTTTATCCTGCCCCACCTCGATGCTTCTTTCAAAATGCGCTCCACGCCGGGATGAGAGCATCCCGTGATCACCACATTGCCTTCCTCTCCTCTTACGATGAGAGATTGCTCTATTCCCGAAAGCTCTCCTGTGGAGAAGATGCCCTCGAGTATCTCCCCTCCCTCCTTGATCCTCCGGGCTTTCGCTCCGAGCTCCTCCGCTCTCATCGAAGCAGGGATGAAGATCTGAGCTTCCGGATTTCGGCCGAGGAATTCGGCAAGCCCTCCAGTATGATCCCAGTGAGGATGAGAGATGAAGACGAATTTTATGCTCTTAGGGTTTATTCCCAAGATCTTCATATTCTCAAGAAGCAGCCGGCCGTTTGCTCCTGTATCGAAGAGAATGGGTTCTATCCCCTCCGCCTCCACGAGGCAGGAGAACCCCCAATCCGCAAAAAGCCCCTCGCGAGCTTCATTATCGTAAATTACGGTGATCCTCGCCATGATAAATCCTCCTTCTTGCTCTCAAAATAAACAAAGCCGCGATAATCCCTCCCGCAATGCCGGCGATCATCCCTATTGTTCTCTTTCCGCTTCGTTTCGGACTCGAAATGACGACTTTTAATTCCTTATCTCCCTTTATCTCCTCCCTGAACGGGCCCCTGCGAGCGATGTAATAAAGGAGGAATCCGTTCCCGAATGAGTAAACTCCCGGCTCCGCCTCCTGGGGGATGCGAACTTTGTATACGGCGGAGAATTCGGTTCCTTTCTCGAAAGGGCCGCTCCATATGATCTCCGCCTTATTCCCCGCACCTTTTGCCCCGAGGGGCTCGGGCTTGCACCACTCCTTCTTCGCCTGAACTTCCCATCCGGGGGGAGCTTCATCGGATATGCCTATGGCATTGAAATCATCTGAGGGAGCGGTGAAGGTGATCTTCACCGTGAAGATCTCTCCTCTCCCCGCCGAGGCCGGAAGATAACGGACGGGCCCGGCTTCCTCCCCCCAAGCCCTTCCTCCTCCGAAGGAAAGCAGGAGGATCGCCAGAGCGCAGAGGAAAAGCCCCCCGGATCTCAAGAGGGCTTTTCGCGAGATCCGGGGGGCTTTCATCTCAGAGAGCTCTGCGTCGCCTCTCCACAGCGAGCGCTATTCCGGCTCCGGCGGCGATTCCGATGAGGGTTCCGATCCACACCCATTTCTCATGCGGGGAGGGCGGAGCCGGAGGAAGCGCCACAGCGGCCGGAGCGGCCGGACGCAGGGCCGGGGCGGGAATGAGAGCGGCCAAGATGAAGGTGGAGAGCCCGTGCGGGGAGTAAGCTTCGAATACGGCCTTTCCGTTCTCGTATTCTGCGGACGTGCGGAGAACCTCTCCCGTGCCGTCGCTTATCCTGATGATGAAGATGTTGTTCACGCCGTATTTATCGGCCCACGCCCTGTCAACGCTCATCCGGATCTTCGCGGCTTCTACATCACGAGCGCTTATATTCTCGAATTTCATCTCGCAGACGATGCCCACATCGACAAGCTGGTACCCCTGAGCCGCCGCGGCCTCGGCCGCCCTCTGCCGCTCCTCGGAGGTCGCAGCGGGCTTTACTTCGGGGATTATCTTGGCTCCGGCCGGAATGGATTTGAAGGTGATCTCCGTAATCTCAACCGACCCGGCCGCGCTCTCTCCCTTGAGAATGGGAGCAAGAACCTTCGTCGCCTCTCCCACGGGAGCTATCGCGAAGGATCGAACATCGCTCCAGCCGCCCACATTCCCCGCGCCGTCGACAGCCCTCACCCTCCAGTAGTAGGTTCCCTCGGGGAGAGCTTCGGCGGCGGCGAGCTCATATTCGGAAGCGCTAAGCCCGGTCTTCTCCAAAGCGAGATCGGTGAATTCGGCATCCTTTCCTATCTGGAGGGTGTAGGTCACTCCGGAGGGATCCTCAACATCGCTCCAATCGAAAGCGGGCGTGGTATCCGAGGTCATGCTCTTATCGGCGGGCGATACAAGCTCAGGAGCCGGAGGCGGAGTTGTATCAATTATCACCTGAATTTGATTCTCGCCGGTTATGTTCGCGATGTAAGGGCCATTTCCGCCGATGTAATATTTGAGCACGCCATCTGGGAAGGTGTAAGTTCCGGGCTGAGCATCCTCCGGCACCTTCACCTTGTAGACGGCTTCGAATTGCGTTCCCTCATCGTAGGGGCCATACCATATGAACTCTACTTTATCTGTAGTCCAAGCATTTTCGGGAGTGGGCTTGGCCGCACCGGCATCGGGCTCGCACCAAGTTTTATCGACCTGTACACCCCATCCTTGAGGCGCGATATCTGTAAGCCCGATCGCATTGAAGCCATTGCTGGGGGCGACAAAGCTGATCTTCACCTTGAAGATCTGCCCCAAAGCTATAGGAGCATCGGGAAGCTCTCTCGTGACGGGAAGCACGGGATGAACTTTTATGGTTCCGGTCTTCTCCTGATCGCCCG
>CAYRBX010000102.1:0-3641 GCA_964422695.1 uncultured Dehalococcoidia bacterium | reverse complement strand
GATCGAAAGCTCCCCCCTCGACGGGGCGGATGCGAAGCGAATTCGCTTCGCTCTCTACGAGATCGAGAGGGAGATGCTCCCCTTCCTTTTGAGGAAGGAGAGGAGCTTCAAGATCTCGGGCCTTTACGTGATCTTAGATCAGAGCGAGATCGAAAGGAGGGGATGGGATCTCGAACGATTGGCGCTCGATATCCTGAGGGCCGGAGCCGGAATCCTTCAGCTCAGAGATAAGAAGAGTCCTCTCCGGGCGATCTTGGAGAGGGCTTCGAAACTTGCGAGGATATGCAGAGATGAGAACGCTCTGTTCATCGTGAACGATCACGCCGATATCGCGGCGGCCGCGGAAGCCGATGGGGTTCACTTGGGTGAGGAGGATCTTCCGGTGCGAGCCGCCCGGAAGGTGGTGGGGGAGGGGAGGATCATCGGCGCGACCGTGCGATCTTCGGAGGATGCCATCAGAGCTTGGAGGGAGGGGGCGGATTACGTAGCCGTGGGCTCCATCTACCCCTCCCCGACGAAGCCCGAAGCTCCGGTCGTGGGGCTTCGGAAGCTCTCCGAGATAAGAGGGGCGATCCCCATTCCGGTGGTGGCCGTGGGGGGGATAAATGAGGAGAATATAGAGGAGGTCTTGAGCTTCGGAGCCGATGCCGCGGCCGTCGCGGGAGCGGTGATCGGAGCCGACGATCCAAGAAGGGCGGCGGAGCGACTTGCGCTGAGGGCGGGGAAATGGATAAAAAAGAAGAGGTGATCTGCGCCCTGAACAATATAGGGGAGGAGGCGAGGAGGGCTTTAGCCGCGAAGGATGAAGCGCGGGAGGAAGCTTTGAAGCTCGCCCGAGAGGTGACCCGGAACTCCTCCCTCGCGATAAGAGCGATTCACCGCCGCGAGAGGGAAACCGCCTCCTCTCTCCTCGGGGCATCTCGAGAATATCTCGCGCAGCTTCACGAGAGGCTCTCCGATTTCCCCGACCTCCTCTTCGCCGGCTTCGTGCAGGATGCGGAGAAGGAGTTTTCGGAAGCCTCCCTCACCTACGCTCTCATCTACGAGAGCAGAATCCCCTCCCCGCAGGAGCTCGGGGTCGGAATCCCTCCCTATCTGAACGGCTTGGGGGAGGCGGCCGGAGAGCTGCGGCGTTACATTCTGGATTCCATGCTTCGGGGGGAGGAGGAGGGGTGCAGGGAGCTCTTCGAGATCATGGAGGAGATTCACGCCGTCCTCGCCACCATGGATTTCCCCGACGCCATAACGGGAGGATTGCGGAGGACGGCGGATCTCGTTCGAAGCCTTGCGGAGAAGACGAGGGAGGATCTACTCCTCTTCCTCTCTCAAAAGGAGCTTTCGGAGAGGTTGAAGCAATTCAGAGAACATCTTGAAGGAGGGGCGCCATGATACCAAAGGTCGTCTATCTCGCCTTGGGAGCGGCCATCTTGGGCCTCCTCTTCGGATTCGGACTCCTCCGGTGGGTTCTCAAGCACGAGAAGGGAACCCAGCGGATGCAGGAGATCTCCCTGGCCATCCAAGAGGGGGCCAACGCCTTCCTCGCTCGCGAGTACAAGACCGTGGCGAAGGTGGCGATCCCCTTCTTCCTCTTCTTCACCTTCGCCCTCCCGGCCATAAAGATGCACGGAGAGCAGAGCTACACTTACCTGCTCGCGCACGGGGGATGGCAGACGGGGGTGAGCTTCCTCGTGGGGCTCGGATTTTCGATGCTCGCCGGATTTATAGGAATGACGCTCACCACGCGGGCGAACACGAGGCTCGCTTGGAAGGCGAGAGAGGGGGTGCCGAAAGCCCTGCCCCTTGCCTTCCGCTCCGGCGCGGTGACCGGAATGATGGTGGGAAGCCTCGCCCTCCTGGGGCTCGTCATCTTCCTCTTGGGATTTGAGGATCCCGTGCAGATGGTGGGGTACGCCTTCGGAGCTTCGCTCCTGAGCCTCTTCGCCCGAATCGGCGGAGGGATTTACACCAAATCGGCGGATCTCGGAGCCGATATGGTGGGGAAGGTGGAGAAGGGCATTCCGGAAGATGATCCGCGCAACCCCGCCGTCATCGCGGATCAGGTCGGCGATAACGTGGGAGATTGCGCCGGAATGGCCGCCGACCTCTTCGAGACCTACGCCGTAACCGCATTGGGAACCATGCTCATCGGATGGTTCCTCTTCGAGAGGGGAATGGCTTACGTCGTCTACCCCCTGCTTCTGGGCGCGGCGGGCATCATAGCGACGATCGCCGGGATCTTCGCCGTGAGGATGAGAGAGGGCGAGGGGATTATGGCGGGGATTTATCGCGGAATAGCGGTGACCGCCGCGGTGGCGCTCGCCCTCTACGCCGTCATCACGAAGGCCTACATGAGCGAGCATCTCGCCGGGGTTCCTCTCGGCGGGATGGGGCTTTTCATAGCGGCGCTCATCGGCATCCTCATAGCCTTCACCCTCTTCTTCCTCACCGATTACTGGACTTCCAAGAGCTTCGGCCCCGTGAGGAGCATAGCTAAGGCTTCGACCACGGGGCCCGCGACCAACCTCGTGATGGGGCTTTCGGTGGGCTACATGAGCTCGGCGGCTCCCGCTCTCGTCATATGCGCCGGAATCCTCACCGCCTTCTGCGCCGCGGGAGGAGCCGCCTTCTTCGCCGACACTTCGAACATCACGGCCTTGTACAACGGCTTTTACGGAATAGGAGTCGCGGTGATGGGGATGATCGCCCTCACCGGAATGGTGATCGCCACCGACTCCTACGGCCCCGTCACCGATAACGCCGCCGGGATCGCGGAGATGGCCGGCCTTCCCGAAGATGTGAGGAAGAACACGGACGCCCTCGATGCGGTCGGGAACACCACCAAGGCCGTGACCAAAGCCTTCGCCATAGGCTCGGCGGCTTTGGGCGCCATCACCCTGTTCCTCGCCTACATCTTCGAGACCGCCGAGCCCGCCGGAAAGAGCGTGATGGAGATCCTCCGCGAGTACACGGTTTGGGATCCCAAAGTGCTCGTGGGGCTTCTGGTCGGAGCTCTCGTCCCCTTCGCCTTCTCCTCCCGCTGCATGAGATCGGTGGGGGTCGGGGCCGAGAGCACGATCGAGGAGGTTCGAAGGCAGTTCAGGGAGATCCCCGGAATTATGGAGGGGACGGCGAGGCCTCTTTACGGGAGGTGCGTGGATATCGTCACCCGAACGGCGCTTCGGGGGATGGTGGTGCCCCTGCTCCTCGCCGTGGGCACCCCCATCATCGTGGGCTTCCTCCTGGGCCCGCAGGCCTTGGGAGGCCTCCTCATGGGCTGCATCATCTCCGGATTGTTCTTAGCCCTCTCCCTCTGCACCGGAGGAGCGGCTTGGGATAACGCCAAGAAGTACATAGAGGAGGGAGCATACGGAGGAAAGGGATCCGACGCTCATAAAGCCGCGGTGGTGGGCGATACGGTGGGCGATCCCTGCAAGGACACGGCGGGGCCTGCCATAAACCCGCTCATCAAGGTGATGAACACCTTCTCCATCATCTTCGCCGTGGCCATCGTCTTGCATCATCTCATCCCCGGATGAAGCGGACGAAATGGACCCGGGGCTCCTGCTCTCCAAATTCGAGGGCGCCCTCCTCGGAACCGCCGTGGGGGATGCTCTGGGCGCCTCCTTCGAGGGGGGAGGGGT
>CAYRBX010000101.1:0-3670 GCA_964422695.1 uncultured Dehalococcoidia bacterium | reverse complement strand
GTGAACCTCTCGAATCGCACTCTCTACACTTACATGGGGGTTCTCAAGCCCAATTTGGGGAATGCGAATTACTGCTCGGCGGGGCAGCTCTCCCCTCTGCTCAACGATCCCTTCTACAAGACCATAGGCATCGGAACGAGGATCTTCTTGGGGGGAGGGATAGGATATATCGCTTGGCACGGAACGCAGCACAATCCGGAAGTCCCCAGAACCGAAAGGGGAGTCCCAAAGCGTCCGGCGGGAACGCTCGCCGTCATAGGAGATCTGAAGCAAATGAAGCCGGAGTTCATCAGGGGGATAAGCCTTACGGGATACGGCACGAGCCTCATGGTGGGAATCGGAATTCCCATCCCCATCCTCTCCGAGGAGATCCTCTACTACACGGCCGTCGCGGATGAGGAGATCTACGCTCCGGTCGTCGATTATTCGAGAGCTTACCCCGAGGGGGAGCCGGAAGTCCTGGGGGAGGTGAGCTACGCCGAACTTCGAAGCGGCAGGATAAAGATCTTGGGGAAGGAAGTTCCCACGGGCTCCCTCTCAAGTTACGCCAAAGCGAGGGAGATAGCCGAGATCCTGAAGAGCTGGATAAGGGAGGGCAAATTCCTTCTCACCCAGCCCGTCGCCCCCCTTCCCGGATCGGAGTCGGGAGTGAGCTTCAGGCGGAGCTGAAGCCATGAAGGAGATAGAATTGGAACCTCATTACACATCTCTCGAAATCCCGGGAAGATGCGTAAGATGCCTCGCCAAAGATGAGTATGAGAGATGCCTTCGAGAGCTTCTGAGAGAGGAGGAGACTTCAGAGCTCAGGGAGAAATTCGAGCTCCTCATCTCCTTCCTCTCCTCGCCGCATCTTATGGAGATCGTGAGGGAGACCGAGAAGCTCTTGGGAGAGGGGAAGGAGGTGAGGGTGAGGATTTACGCGGATGGCGGGGAGGTTAAAAGCGAGATAAAGACCTCATAGCCCTCCGGACGAGCTCTCCGCCCAGAGCGCGCGCCCTTCGGAGCGCATCGGGATGCCCTCTCACCGCCCCCCTCTCGTCTATTCCGGAGAGGAGAAGCTCTCCGGCGTATTCGATCTCCAAGATCCTGAAGAGGAGGTTTATCACCGCTTTCGCGTGCGCGAAGAGGTCTTTCGCTTTCGTTCCTCCCACGGAGATGAAGGCCCCCAAGCGCCTCCCGCCTCCGGCGATCGGCCTTCCAAGAAGATATCTCCGCGCCCAGAAGGCCTGACAGCGATCGACGACGGCCTTCATCTGCGCCGGGAGGCCGTAGAAGAAGATGGGGGCCGCGATTATGAGGATATCGAGCTCCTCTATCGCCCGGTAAATTCCCCTCATCTCATCTTCTATCACGCAAACGCCGCTTTCGGAACATCCCCCGCAATGCCGGCAGGGGGAGATGTTCATCTCGCCGACGACGAAGATCTCGGTTCGGGCCCCCTCCTCCTCCGCTCCCCGCAGCGCCTCCAGAAGCAGGATCTCGGTATTCCCGAAGCGCCGGGGGCTTCCCGCGATCCCCACAACTCTCATCACAACCCCCTTATAAAGCTCGGAGGAAGGAGGGCCTGAGAAGCCCGGGATCCCTTCTCCTCAGGACTTCCTCGAGGATGGAGAGGAGCTTCCCCTTCTCCTGAGGAAATCTCCCCCGAAGCGGAAGGTAATTCGAAGCGTGCATGGTGCTGAAGAAGCAAGAGGAGAAATCGCAATTTTCGAGCATCAGCTTCAGCTCCTCGAGTATCTCGAAGGGGGAGAGGAGCGAGAAACGCCCTTCTTGCACCTCGCGCTCGAGAGGAGTTCCGGGAACGATCATCAGGGTGAGGGCGGCCGCGAATTCGGGATCGATTCTGCTCAGGACCTCCGCGGTTCGGAGGGCATGCTCCCTGCTCCTCTCCTTTCCTCCAAGCCCCAAGATCACGGTGACCGAGAGGGCGATCCCGGCCTCCTTCACCTTCCTGCACGCCTCCACGATCTCCTCGCTCCTCACTCCCTTCCCCACCTTCTCGAGAACGAGATCATCTCCGCTCTCCACCCCGACGTACAGAATCCCCAATCCCAGCTCCCTGAGCTTCCTCAGCTGCTCGACGCTCCGGCGGAGCAAGATCTGAGGAGTGGCGTAGGAGCCCACCCTCTCGAGGGAGGGGAAATGCTCTCTCAAGGCTTTGAGGATCTCAACGAGGCTCTCGTAAGGGTAGGCGAGCGCATCCGCATCCTGAAGGAAGATCCTCCTCCCATCCCACTCGATGGCGATCCGAGCGGCCACAGGGTGAAGCGAAGGAGCATAAACGCCGTGATTTCGGAGGAGCGAGAGCGCTCTTATCTCCTCTTCGATCTCCTCGAGATCTCTTATCCTCAACTTCTCCCCATACCATCGGCAGAAGGAGCAGCCGGCATGAGAACATCCCCAGGTGATGGGAAGGTAATAGCTCCTCCACTCGCTCGGAGGCCTTATGATCTCAGGCCTCTCCCTTCCGAAGCGCATCTTCCAATTATATTCTCCTCGGCGCTTTGAGGGAGATGAGGAGCATTGAAGCTGAGAGGAGGATGATCGAGGGGCCCGAGGGGAGATTGAACTCGTAGGAGATCCAGAGGCCGCAGGCGGTGAGGAAAGCCCCCAGAACAGCCGCGAAGATCATGATCTTCCGAAGATCCGATGTGAAACGCCGAATTATGGTCGGAGGGATGACGAGAAGCGCTATGAGCAGGATTATCCCCACGATCTTCACGAGCATCATAACCGCACAAGCCACAAGCCCCAGGAGCACGAGGTACAGGCGCTCGACCGGAAGGCCGATGACGGCGCTGTACTCCTCATCGAAGGAGAAAGCGACGAATTCCCTGTAGAAGAGGGAGATGACCAGAATGATAATTCCGTTCAGGATGATCATGTAAATGAGATCGGAGCCGGTGACGAGGAGGATATCTCCCACAAGATAGCTCATGGGATCGGGTGCATAATAAGGGGCGAATTTCAAGAAGATGAAACCCGAAGCCATTCCCACAGCCCATAAGATCCCTATTGAAGTATCTTCGGGCAATCTCCCCTTTCGCGTGGCAAGCCCCATGCACAAAGCGGCCGCGAGGGTGAAGAGCAGAGCTACGGGGAAGGGATCCTGAAGGCCGAGGAGGTATCCGAGCCCCACCCCTCCGAAAGCCGCGTGAGAGATCCCCCCGCTTATGAAGACCATCCTCCTTACGACCACAAGACTTCCGATGGTGCCGCAGGCCAAAGAGGCGAGGATCCCGGCGATAAAGGGCTTTTTCAAAATCCCAAGCTCCAGAAGTTCGATCATGAGCGGCGAACTTCGAGAAGCTCGGCAAGATCATCCTCATCGGGGTGGAAGAGGCGCTGATTGAGGCACAGGATCCTCTTCGCGTGGAGGGAGATCATCTGGATGTCATGAGAGACGAGGATTATGGTGATCTCCCGATTGAGCTCCCGCAGGAGCTCGTAGAACTCCGCTTGAGCGGAAGCATCGAGCCCCACCGCGGGCTCATCCAAGAGGAGGAGCTTGGGCCTCTGCATCAAAGCCCTCGCGATCAAAACCCTCTGAAGCTGCCCTCCCGACAAGCTCCCTATCGGCCTCCCCTCCATCCCCCGCATTCCCACAAGCTCCAAAGCCCGAAGGGCCGCCTCCTCATCCTCCGAGGAATACCTCCTCGGAAACCTCTTC
>CAYRBX010000100.1:0-3689 GCA_964422695.1 uncultured Dehalococcoidia bacterium | reverse complement strand
CCGTAAGGAGCGTCATCCACCACCTTGTGCTTCCCCAAGCCGTAATCGCGCAAGTTGTGAATGTGAATTCGCACAAGCCCCTTCTCCACAGCTCTCTTTATGATGCTCTCGCCGAAGGGGCCTTCGAACATCTTCGGGAATAAGGTGATGATGTGGAATTCCATGGCCTTGTCTTATAGTATGCCATGAGGGGTGAAGGGTGATGCCGGAGAGGGGGAGGTAAAGCAAACCCTCACGAAGCGATCTCTCGGAATGGGAACTTCGGGTTATGAGCTTGAAGCTTGCGGCCTCATCGCTCAGCGCCGGCTCTTCTGAGCGCAAGCTTTACTTCCCTCCCCTCGATCTTGAAGGTCTGAGCGAAGGCGTCTTCCGGAATGCCCTTCTCGGAGGAGAGGGCGAGCGTCTCGCGGCGGATGTAATCTCCGAAGAGCTCGAAGACCCGATCGAGCCCCTCGCCCTCGTAGTAGAGGCGTATGCGATCCGAGACCACAAGCCCGGCGGATTTCCGCAAGTTCTGTATGCGGCGCACGAGCTCCCTCGCAAGCCCCTCGAGCTTGAGCTCCTCGGGAATGCGGGTTGAGATCGCAGCCCCCACACCCTCCTCCTCCGCGGCCACAAGATCGGGGCCGCGGAGATCCTCCGGGCTCTCCGCGAAGGAGATCCTCCTCACGTTGAGCTCCTCCTTTATCTCCTCGAGGAGCTCGGGCTCCTCGATCCTCCTCCCCGGAAGCCAGATCCGGAGCTCCTCCAAGGGCTGGCGCACTTTGATTCCCGCTCTGCTCCTCGCCGCCCTCCCGACGCTCACCACGGTCTGAACGAGCTTCATCTCCTGCTCCAGCTTCTCGTCGAAGAGCTCCGGCTCCGGAGCGGGGAAGTCGCAGAGGTGGACGCTCTCCGGAGCTTCGGGGAAGAAGGGGCGGACGAGCTTCTGGTAGAGCTCCTCCGCCGTGAAGGGGATGAGGGGGGCGAGAATGAGGGCGAGAGTGCGGAGGGATTTGTAGAGAGTGCAGTAGGCCTCGAGCTTCTCCCGATCGCTCTCGCTCTTCCAGAAGCGCCTCCTGCTCCGCCTCACATACCAGTTCGAGAGCTCATCTACGAATCTCTCGATCTCCCGGGCCGCTCCCGTGGCGTCGTAGCGCTCAAGCCTCCGATCCACTTCGGCCACGAGATGCGAGAGGCGGGAGAGGATCCAGCGATCGAGAGGCGAGGAGGGCTTGAATTCCCTCCAAGGGGCTTTCGCCGGATCGAACCCGTCCACCCTCGCGTAGGTGGCGAGGAAATTGTAGGTGTTGAAGAGAGTGCGGAAGAAGCCCCTCAGGGCCTCATCGAGCCCCGAGGTCGAGAAGCGCCAGGAAGCTCCGACCGGAACCGAAGTGAGGATATGCCATCGCAGGGCGTCGGCCCCCCACTTCTCCACGACCTCCCAGGGATCCACCACATTCCCCTTCGATTTGCTCATCTTCTCCCCGCGCTCGTCGAGCACATGCCCCAAGCAGAGCACGGTGCGAAAGCAAGGCCTCCCCACAAGGAGAGTCGATACCGCGTGAAGGCTGTAGAACCATCCTCTCGTCTGATCCACGGCCTCGCAGATGAAATCGGCGGGGAAGCGCCCGTCCTCGAAGATCGTCTCGTTCTCGAAGGGGTAATGCCACTGAGCGAAGGGCATGGCTCCGGAATCGAACCAGCAGTCCACGACCTCGGGCACCCTCCACATCACCCCCTCGCATCTCGGGCAGAGGATGGGGATCTCATCCACGTAGGGGCGATGCAGATCCTCAAGCTCCTCCGGAGATCTCGAAAGCTCCTTGAGCTCCGGCCTCCTCCGGAGGAGCCTCTCGAACCCCTCTCTGAGCTCCTCGAGGCTTCCGACGCACTCGTAAGCTCCGCAGCTCTCGCACGCCCAGATGGGGAGGGGGGTTCCCCAGTACCTCTCCCTGGAGAAAGCCCAGTCGACGTTGTGCTCAAGCCAATCGCCGAACCGGCCGTGCTTTATGTGATGGGGATGCCAATCTATCTCCTCGTTGCCCGAGATGAGCTCCTCCTTCAGAGCCGTCGTCCTTATATACCAGGAGTTCTTGGCGTAGTAGAGAAGGGGGGTGCCGCAGCGCCAGCAGAAGGGGTAGGCGTGGCGGATCCTCTCGGCGCGCAGGATGAGATCCCGCCGCTCAAGCTCCTTTATTATCTCGGGATCCGCCTCCTTCACGAACTTCCCGGCGAAGGGAAGCTTTCGGGGGAGATCTGAGGGGATCTCGCCCGGGCTCGTGAGGGCCACGGGGGCCGGCATCACCACCCCCCTGGGGTCGACCGCGTGGATCACGGGAAGCCCCTCGGCCCTTCCGATCTCGAGATCCACGGCCCCGTAAGCCGGGGCTATGTGAACCACGCCCGTCCCCTCCTCCAAGGAGACGAACTCCCCCAGCACACCTTCCACATCCCCTCCGGCCTCTCCCCTCCGGGAAACACGGGCTCGAACAGAGGCTCGTATCTCAGGCCGCGGAGGGATTGAGCCGGAAGGGCGCGGAGCACCTCGGCCTCCGGAAGCACCTTCTCCACGAGATCCAAAGCCAAGATCAAGCCCTCTTCTCCTCTCCTCACGAGAGCGTAGAGAGCGTAGGGGGAGATGGCCAGAGCGGCATTCCCCGGAAGGGTCCAGGGGGTGGTGGTCCAAGCGAGGAGGAAGATGGGGAGATCGAAGGAGGCGAGGCTTTCGGGGAGGTTTTCTCTCCTCAGGGGGAATTTCACGAAGACCGAGGGATCTTCGACCTCCTCGTACCCCAAGGCGACCTCATGAGAGGAGAGGGAGGTTCCGCAGCGAGGGCAGTGAGGCGTGACCTTGTAATCCCGGTAGATGAGGCCTTTCCTCCAGAGCTCCTTTATGATCCACCAGCAGCTCTCTATATACTCCTTCCTCAAGGTGATGTAAGGATCTTCGAGATCAAGCCAGAAGCCGATGCGCTTTGTGAGCTCCTCCCACCGCCTTATATTCTCGAAGACCTTCTCCCTGCATCGGGCGTTGAACTCCTCCACCCCGTAGCTTTCGATCTCCGGCTTGCTCGAAATCCCAAGCTCTCTCTCAACCTCAAGCTCAACGGGGAGGCCGTGAGCGTCCCAGCCGGCCCTCCTCGGAGCGTAAAAGCCCTTCATGGTGCGATATCTGGGGAAGACGTCCTTGAAGATGCGGGTTAAGGTGTGATGTATTCCGGGAGGGGCGTTCACCGTGGGAGGCCCCTCATAAAGGGTGAAGCGCGGCCCCCCTTCCCTTCGCCTTACGCTCTTCTCGAAGATCCTCTCCCTCTCCCAGAACTCCAGAATCCTCCTTTCGATCTCGGGAAGGGAGAAGTGCTCGCTTAAGGGCTCAAACATCTCCCTCTCCCCTCAATATCTTCAGGATCTCCTCCTCTCTCGCTCGCATCTTGCTCCTCTCCTCCTCGGAGGCGTCGCTGTAGCCGAGGAGGTGCAGGATGCCGTGCACCACGAGGAGCTCGAGCTCCTCCAGGGGCTTCACGCCGAACTCCCGCGCCTGCCTTTCGGCTTGAATCGCGTTCAGAGCGATCTCCCCCAAGTAGTTCTTGTATCGCGGGGGGAGGGGGAAATCCGCGCCCTTTAAGGGGAAGGCTATGACATCGGTCACCCTGTCCTCCCCTCTGAACTCGCGATTGAGGGCTTTTATCCTCTCATCTCCGCAGATG
>CAYRBX010000099.1:0-3750 GCA_964422695.1 uncultured Dehalococcoidia bacterium | reverse complement strand
GGGGACTTGCCAAAAGCCGGGATCTCGTTCTAAACTTTCTTCAGGAGAGAGCACCCCTGTAGCTCAACAGGATAGAGCGGCTGCCTTCTAAGCAGACGGTTGTGGGTTCGAGTCCCACCAGGGGTGCCAGATATTTTTTTATTTTTCGGCGAAAAAAGAGGGGGTTTAAGGAGGCAAACCCCCTCGTCACAGGTTAAGCGCCCGGCTCAGTAGCGGGAGTTCCTGAGGGTGCTGCGGATGCTCTTCCGCAGCTTGGCGGCCTCCTTCTTCTTGCGCTTTACCGAAGGGGGTTCGTAGTACTCGTGCCGCCTGTAAGCTACCAGAATTCGATCTTGCTGCACCTTCTTGTTGAAGAGCTTCAGGGCTTCCTCGAAGTCGTCATTCTCTCCGATGATCACCTCGGTCATCTCTGCCTCCCCCCTTCTGCGGACTTCGACCGCTATTGTAAAGAGAGCGGAAGGTCATGTCAAATGAAGTCCTTCCTTGAATTCCTCCTCTTCGCTCTGCTATAGTTTGTGGCAAGCAGGAAGAGAGGGGTTGAGAGAGGGATGCGGGAGTACAAGAAGCTCGGAGTAGGATACGGATTCGATGATGTGGCCATCGTTCCGGGGGATGTGACCTTAAATCCGGAGCTCACCGATGTGAGCTTCGATATCGAGGATTTCAAATTCCCCATCCCCATTCTCGCCTCGGCTATGGACGCCGTGGTCGACGTCTCCTTCGCCATCGCCTTGGGGAAGCTGGGAGGGCTTCCCGTCCTCAATCTCGAGGGAATTCATGTGAGATACGAGAACCCCGAGGAGATCTTGGAGAAATTGATCAGCGTGCCGGACGAGGAATTCACCCCCCTGCTTCAGAAGATCTACGCCGAACCCATAAAGGAGAATCTCATCGGAGAGCGAATACAAGCGATAAAGAGAGCGGGAGTGGTGTGCGCCGCCTCCACCACCCCGGCCAACACCAAGCGCATCGCCCCTCTGGCCGTCGAAGCCGGTGTGGATATCTACGTGGTTCAATCCACCGTGACGACCGCGCGCCACATCTCCAGAAGCTACGAAGGGCTCATCTTCTCGAAGCTCAGAGAGCAGCTCAAAGTGCCGATCCTCGTGGGGAATTGCGCGACCTACAGCGCCGCCAAGGAGCTCATGGAGACCGGAATCTCGGGAATACTGGTCGGAGTGGGGCCGGGAGCGACCTGCACCACGCGCGAGGTTCTGGGGATCGGCGTGCCTCAGGTCACCGCCACTCTGGAGTGCGCCGCGGCTCGCGAGGATTACTACCGGGAGACGGGAAGATATGTGGTCGTGATCACCGACGGGGGGATTCACAACGGAGGGGATCTCTGCAAGGCCATCGCCTGCGGGGCCGACGCCGTGATGCTGGGAACGCTTCTCGCTCGAGCCAAGGAGGCCTCGGGGAAAGGATATAACTGGGGGATGTCCACGCCTCATCCCTCCCTCCCCCGGGGCACAAGAGTCAAAGTGGGAACTTCCGGAACGCTGGAGCAGATCCTCTTCGGCCCCTCTTCGGTGACCGACGGAACGCAAAATCTCATCGGAGCCCTGCGCCTCGCCATGAGCATGTGCGGGGCGAAAACCATAAGGGAGTTTCACGAACAAGCGCGTTTGATCTTCGCCCCCTCTATAAAAACCGAAGGAAAGCAACTTCAAATCCTGCAGCGGCTCAGAGCCGGTATCTGATCCTCATGCCCGATTTCGGAAGGGAGGAGGAGCTCTGGAGGGAGGGATTTGAATTCGTAGCGGGCGTCGATGAGGCGGGAAGAGGGCCTCTCGCCGGACCCGTGGTGGCCGCGGCCGTCGTCTTCCCCCCGTTCTTCGACGCCCCCTGGCTTTCGGAGCTCAAGGACAGCAAGAAGCTCCCTCCTCAAGCTCGCGAGGAGCTCTTCAAGAGGATATGCGAGGCGGCCCTCGCCATCGGCATAGGCTTCTCCCATCCCCGGGAGATCGATGAGATGGGAGTCCTGAAGGCGACGAGGAAGGCCATGATCTCGGCCGTAAGGCATCTTCGCGTTCCCCCTCACTTCCTCCTCATCGATTTCGTAAACCTTCCCGAAATCCCCATCCCTCAGGAGAGCTTCCCCAAAGGAGAGGATCTCTCCCTCTCGATAGCGGCCGCCTCCATAGTGGCGAAGGTGACGAGAGATCGCCACATGACGAGATTGGAGAGGCTCTTTCCGGGATACGGATTCTCGAAGCACAAGGGATACCCCACCCCTCAGCATCTCGAAGCTCTGAGAGCTCTGGGCCCCTCTCCCGTTCATCGCCGCAGCTTCAAGCCGGTCGGGGGATTATGAAGCGGAAGGAGATCGGTGCCGTCGGAGAGGAAGCGGCGAGGAAGTTCCTGAAGAAGAGAGGCTACAAGATCTTGGAGACCAATTTCCGATGCCCTCTGGGGGAGATAGATATAGTGGCGCGGCACAGGAAGGAGCTCGTCTTCGTGGAGGTGAGATCCAGAACCGGAGGGGAGCTGGGGGAGCCGGAGGAATCCATCACCTCAAAGAAGATGAGGAAATTGAGAAAGCTTGCGGATTTCTATCTCAAAACGAGAGCATCAAAGCCCCCGCAGAGCTGGAGGATAGATGTGGTGGCGGTGAGGCTCTCTCCGGAGGGAGAGGTGCTCGATCTCAAGCTCATTGAAAGCGCCGTAGAGGGGGAAGTATAATTCTGTGAAAGCCCCATGCCCCTATACGAGTACTTGTGCCTGAATTGCCGGCGCCGCTTCACGATTTACGTGAAGGCGTTCTCCCCTCCCTCCTCTCCCTCCTGCCCTCGATGCAACGCCTCCAATTCAAGACGCCTCTTCTCCACCTTCTTCCGAGCTCTCTCCGAAACCGAGAAGCGCAAGGATATTTACGAAGATGTGCTCTCGGACTCGAGGCTTGTGGAAGGCCTCCTCAGGAACGATCCCAGAGCTCTGGCCGAATGGAACAGGAGGCTGACCAGAGGAATGGACGCCGAGATCTCCCCGGAATACGAGGAGATGCTGGAGAGAATGGAGCACGGGGAGTGGCCTCGGGAGCTTCTTGAGAGGCCCGAGGAGCAAGAGGGGGGAAAAGAAGAGGGAGGAGAATAGGAGGGCGGGAGGATGCCGGTTTACGATCTCTGGTGCCCGGATTGCAAGTACAGGGAGGAGTTCCTCGCGCGAAGCATTCTCTCCTCCTTCCCCTCCTGTCCTCATTGCGGAAAGACCCTAAAGCCCAGGGTGTGGCGATTCGCCTTTCACAAATCGCTTAAGACGATACATGAGGAATCGGGGGAGCCGGAGGAAGCCCATAAGAATCCCGATTATTATAAAGATCCCCGCAATATCGGACGATGGGTGGAGAAGAAGATGAGCCAGATGGGCGTGGAGATGCCCGAGAGCATAAAGGAGATGATCCGAGCGGCGAGAGAGGGGGAGATGCCGGAGCCCCTCAAAGACCTCTGAGGATCTGAAAGGTGCTCGAGAGGCTCATCGACGCGAATTTGAATCGAGCGAGAGAAGGGCTGAGGATCCTGGAGGATCTCGCCCGCTTCCTCCTCCAAGACTCCTCCCTCGCCCAGCGCCTCCGCTCCCTGCGGCACGAGCTTGAAGTTCGCGATCCGGAGAGGGTTCTCGAGCTCCTTCGCGCAAGAGACGCCGGGGGAGATCCGGGGACGATCTGGAAGGAAGGGGGGAGGAGGGGCGTCTTCGAGCTCGGCCTCGCGGCCTTCAAGCGAGCTCAAGAAGCTCTGAGGGCGCTCGAGGAGG
>CAYRBX010000098.1:0-3766 GCA_964422695.1 uncultured Dehalococcoidia bacterium | reverse complement strand
AAGCTGCGCCACCCCCGTCGCCCCCACGGGATGCCCCTTGCATTTGAGCCCTCCCGAGGTGTTTATCGGCATGGGGCCGTCGAGCCTCGAAAACCCCTCGGCCACAAGCCTCCAAGCCTCCCCCGGCTTGCAGAAGCCGAGATCCTCCATGTGAAGGAGCTCGGCTATGGAGAAGCAATCATGAACTTCAGCGAATTGCACATCCTGAGGCTTGTATCCGGACATCTCGTAAGCTTGCTTTGCGGCATGTCTTGTGGCCTCGAAGGACAGAAGCTCCTTTTTGGCGTGAAGCCCCGAGCCGCTTCCCTGACCCACCCCGGCGACGTATACGGGCTTGTCGGTGAAGTTCTTGGCGAGCTCCTCGGCCACCAAGATCATGCAGCTCGCCCCGTCGCTTATGGGGCAGCAATCGAAGAGGTGCAGAGGCCAGGCCACGGGTGGATTGGCCGACGGATCGCGGAGGAAATCCTTCTCATCCCTCCACGTCGGAACCGGCTCTCCCCTCTCCTTGGCTCGCTTTATTCTCATCTCCATG
The DNA here is from genome assembly GCA_964422695.1 of uncultured Dehalococcoidia bacterium. GTDB lineage: Bacteria > Chloroflexota > Dehalococcoidia > SZUA-161 > CAYRBX01 > CAYRBX01. The sequence continues at coordinate 3,231 of CAYRBX010000098.1, read as the reverse complement.
ATATCGCGAATGGATTGCTGAAATTGAGCCTTGGGGTTGTGAACGGCATTGCTGTGGCTCTTTATGGTGACGTTCATGAGATGCTCTCTTGTGGCTCCGTATCTCGCGAAATAAGCCGTCGCCAAGATGGCGAAAACCCCGGGGAAGGTGAGGCCGACCTCGTTCTCGTAAGGAGATCCCGCCATGGCGAGGCCTTGGGTCACCTCTTCGGTGGTGCGCTTCGTCATCTCCTCAACACCGCCCACGAGCACGATATCGTAAAGCCCGGAGGCGATCGCCATAACCCCCTGAATGAAGGCGAGAGCGCTCGCAGCGCAAGCCCCCTCGGTTCTCGTCGCCGGCTTCGGGACATGACCTATGAGATCGGAGATGATAGGCCCCCAGTGGCCCTGCCGTACGAAGAAATCGTTGGAGAAGTTGCCCAGATACATCGCCTGAATGTCCTTGGGGTCGAAGCCCTTATCGACCGAGGAGATGCACTCGGCGAAGGCTTCGGCGAAGAGATCTTTCGAATCCCTATCGGGAAACCTCCCGAATTTGGACATCCCCGCTCCCACGATCGCAACTCCTCTTCCGAGCTTCCGCATCCGCCCTCCTCCTCGGCAGAATTTCTAAAACGCGAATTTCCTCCTCATCCTCCGGGAAAGCCCCGAGAGGAGCTCGAGAGCCCTAAGGGCTCCCTCGCAAGATAAGTATCCCAAGCCGCAGGACGGGGTGAGGAGAGATCTCGCGAAGATCTCCTCAACCCCCAGCCCCTCAGAAGCCAAGCTCCTCATCTCATCCCAAAGCCTTCTCTCAAGCTCCTCCTCGCCCTCCCGCTCCAATCTCTCCTCATCGGTGGGGACGATCCCCCAGGCGAGAATCCCTCCCCTCCTCACGAACTCGCAGAGCTTTCGCTTGTGAAAGAGAAGGGAGTCGGAGAAATTGTAGGCATCGAAGCTCAGGATGTCCAGAGGGAGGGAGAGGAGGAGCTCCCAATCGGCATTCCCGCAGCAGTGTATTCCCTTTAAGGTATAAGGGGAGAGGGCCGAGAGAACGCCTTCGAGCATCGCCCGAATCCTCTCATCCGGAACCGCCGGAGCGAAGGGGGAGCCGAGGGAGGAGAGGGAGGGCTCGTCCAAGAAGATGATGATTTCTTTTGAAATCGCTTCGGAGAGCTTCCTCTCCTGCCAGCGAGCCTTCCCCCGAAGGAGCCTCACCGCCGCCTCGGCCATCTCCTCATCGCAGATGATAGATCTCCCCTTCTCATCTTTCGCGGCAAGGCAAAAGGTGAGAGGTCCCGTCATCTGCCCTTTGAGGGCGAGGGGGAAGGAGGGAAAGGAAGAGGAGAGGAAGGAGAAAAGCCCGGCGGCATGCTGGGGACTTACCCCTATCTCCCTCTCCTCCTCGAGGAATTCGGGAACTTGTTCTTCGAACAAATTCCTCAAGATTATGAGATTCCCGTCCCTTATTATAGCTCCGGGGAACCCCTCGGAGAATTGAAGGTGCATCTGCTCGAGGGGGGAGCGCCGGGGAAGCTGAGGCCATGCGGGGATCTCGGGGAGGTAGCGGAGCACGATCCGACAGGCTTCCTGAGGATCTGTATGAGGCATGCTCCCTATGGCCGTGATCCTCCCCTCAGGCCGGAAATCCGCCTTCCTCATAAGTACTTCCCGATGATCTCCCCGAGCTGCTCCCTTCGATGCTGAGGTATGAGATCCCTTCGGGTGATTATAACGCCTTTAAGCGCCTCGCCGCAGGAGCATTTGCGCTCCGGGGGGATGAGAGCGCAAGCCCTCCTTATGATCCTCTTCGCCCTCTCGGCGTTGAGGAGGAGGTTCCTCGCGATCTCCAAAGCGGAGAGGCCGCTTCCCTCCATCCACACATCCATATCGGTGACGGATGCCAAAGCCGCGTAGCAGATCTCGGCCTCCCGAGCGAGCTTCGCCTCCGGAATCACCGTCATCCCCACCACGGTTCCGCCCATGAGCTTATGCAATTTGGATTCGGCGCGGGTGGAGAAAGCCGGACCTTCTATAACGACATAAACGCCGCCTCGATGCGCCCTCACCCCCTCTTCCAGAGCCGCTCGGTACAATATCTCGCTCAATTCGGGGCAGAAGGGATCGGCGAAATTTATATGTGCTACTATCCCCTCTCCGAAGAACGTGCTCTCCCTCCCCTTGGTGCGATCTATGATCTGATCGGGGATCACGAAATCCAAGGGCTTTATCTCCTCCCTCAGGCTTCCCACGGCGTTGAGCGAGATGATCCTCTCAACCCCCAGCGTTTTGAGAGCGTAGATATTGGCTTTGTAGGGGACTTCGGAGGGGCTGAGCCTGTGCCCCCTCCCGTGCCGGGGGAGGAAGGCCACCCTCCTCCCCTCAAGCGTTCCTATCCTTATCGCATCGCTCGGAGGGCCGAAGGGCGTGGAGCATTCCACATCCTCCACATCCTCAAGCCCTTCGATCTCGTATATCCCGCTTCCTCCTATCACTCCGATCTCAGCTTTCTTCACCTCGCACCTCCCGGCCGCTCACAGCTTGAGGATTTCGGAGAGCTCCATCCCCTTCAAAAGCGAGCATGCGCCGAGATCGGTGAGATCCGAATGAAGAGGGGTTATCGAGATCATCCCCTCTCTCACGGCCCAGATGTCGGTTCCCCTCTCCTCATCTCCGTGAGGTTCGTCTCGCAGGATCCAGAATCGCTTCCCCCTTATATCCGGCTTTATAGCTTCCTTATAGCTCCGCAATCCCAAGCGGGTCACCTCCACCCCTCGAATCTCATGAAGGGGGAGATTGGGGAGGTTTATATTGAGGATGATCCTCCCTCCCAGAATTCCGTCTTTGAACTTGCGAACGAAGAAGGAGCCCACTTTGGCCGCGCTCTCGAAATATATCCTCTCCTCTCCCGGCGAGTACTCGATGGATAAGGCTATGGCCGGGATCTTGTAGAAGAAGCCCTGAAGGGCGGCTCCGACGGTTCCGGAGATGAGAGCATCATATCCCAGATTCGCCCCCGCGTTTATCCCCGAGACGATGAGCTCCGCATCCGGAGCCAGCATGTTGAGTCCCAAGATCACGCAATCCGCCGGCGTTCCCTCCACCGAGAAGGCCTCCACCCCCTCAACCGGCGGAACGAAGGGCGTTACCTTGATCGGATGCTGGAGGGTGACGGCGGTTCCGATTCCGCTCTGCTCCCTGTCGGGCGCGATGACGACGACCTTCCCCTCCCTCCTGAGCTCTCTCACCA
>CAYRBX010000097.1:0-3787 GCA_964422695.1 uncultured Dehalococcoidia bacterium | reverse complement strand
AAGATGTCCTCCTCGGAGGGGCCCTCCGAAGGCCTCGCGCCCTCCCCGAGGGCCAGAGCCTCGCCTCCCGCGAAGCGGAGGATTCCCTTCCTTATGAGATTCCTCACCCCGTCCCTCCCGGCCTCCTCCCCGAGGCCCCAGCGCTCGAGAGCCTCCAGGAGCTCCCTCAAGGGGACGGAGCCCCTCCCCTCCTTCCTCCCCCGAAGCCAGAGGAAGCAGAGGAGGATCTTGAGCTCGGCCAGATCCTCAAGCTCGGGGAAGATCGAGGTGAAGAAGGCCTCCGGAATGGAGATCTCAGGCGCTCTCATCTCCTCCCGCTCCCTGCGGCTCCACGGGGGCGTCGCGGAATTTGGCGATCTTCTCGTCGAAGAGCAATTCGATCTCCCCGCGCGGCCCGTTCCTGTGCTTCGCCACTATGATCTTCGCCACCCCCTGCGGATAGGGCTTGTCCGGATTCCTCCGCTCCCACTCCTCCCTCGTGTAGTAGACATCATCTCTGTAGATGAAGATCACCACATCCGCATCCTGCTCTATGGAGCCGCTCTCCCGGAGATCCGAGAGCTGAGGGATGTGAGTGGCGCGCGTTTCGACCGCCCGGCTGAGCTGAGATACCACGAGAACCGGAACGTTGAGCTCTCTCGCCATCTCCTTTATGGAGAAGGAGATCTCGCTGATCTCCTGAACGCGGCTATCTCGAGGTTTGGTGGGATGCACGAGCTGCAGGTAATCTATGATCACAAGATCTAAATCGTGATCTTGCTTTAATCTCTTTGCCTTCACTCGTATGTCGGAGACGCGGAGGAAGGGGGAGTCGTTTATGTAGATATCGGCCCCGGAGAGCACTCCGATCGCCTCCATCACCTTATCCCTCTCCTCATCGGTGAGGAGGTTGAGGCGAAGGGATTGGACGTTGACGCCCGATTCGCAGGCTAAGAATCTATACGCGAGCTCCATTTTGGACATCTCCAAGCTGAAGATGGCGACCTTCGCTCCGTAATCCATGGCGGCGTTTCTCGCTATGTTCAGAGCGAGGCTCGTCTTCCCCATGCTGGGCCTTGCGGCGAGGATGATCATATCGGAGCGCTGAAGGCCTCCGAGGAGCCTGTCCAGATCCACGAAGCCCGTGGGGATGTAGGGGAGGTAGCCGTCGTGAGGCTGCTTGGGGATGCCGCTCTCCTCGAAGTAGAGATCGAGGACGTCATGAATGTGGTAGAAATCCCGAACGAGCTCTCCGGAGCGGAGCTCCGAGAGGTAGCTTTCGGCTTTCGATAGGGCCTCTTCGAAATCGAGCTCCGTATCGTACCCCAAGGAGGCTATTTTGTTGGCGGCGGCGATGAGCTTTCGCATCATGGCGAGGCGGTGAACGATTCGAGCGTAGTGCTCGACCTGATAGGAGGAGGGGATCTGATAGGTGAGGTAGCTGAGGTATTCGGTTCCGCCCACCGCCTCGAGCTTCCCGCGCCGGGCGAGCTCCGAAGCCACCGTCACGTGATCGATGATCTCCCCTCTCTCCAGAAGCTCAAGGCAGCACTCGTAAATCCAGCGGTTCTTCTCCCGGAAGAAATCCTCGGGCTTCAGGAAGTTCAAGACCTTGTAGATGGCCTCGGGATCGATGAGCAGAGCTCCCAAAGTCGCCTCCTCGGCGTAGAGATCGTGAGGAGGGGTTCTCTCCGTTCCGGCGGCCATCTCCCTCAAGCTCCTCCTCTCTCCACCCTCACCTTTATCCTCGCCTCCACGCCCGGAGCGAGCTTCAGGGGGACCTCATGCTCTCCGAGCTCTTTGATGGGCTCCTCAAGCTCTATCTGCTTCTTATCGATCTCGAACCCCCTCTCCTTCAGGGCCTCCTGAATCTGCCCCTTCCCGACGGATCCGAAGAGCTGATCCTTCTCGCCCACCTTGACCTTCAGGGTGAGGACGAGGCCGTCGAGGCTCTTGGCGAGCTCCCTCGCCCTCTCCTCGAGGCGGGCCGCCCTCCGGGCTTCTATACGGCGCCTCTCCTCCTCGCGCTTGATGTTCTGAGGGGTGGCGGGAACGGCCAGGCCTCTGGGAATGAGGTAATTCCTCCCGAAGCCGTCCGCCACCTCCCTTATCTCGCCGGCTTCGGCGAGGCCCGGAACATCCTTCACGAAGAGGACTTTCATCCCCGCTCCTCCTTTCGCTCAAATTATACTTCTCTTTCCCCGCGCAGGAAAAGGCGAGCAATTTCCCAAGTGAAATTTCCCCGATTTTCACTCCCAATTGCACTTTTCCCCCGAATTTCTCTTGACCTTCGAGGAAGCCCTCCTTAGAATTCAAGGTAAAGCGCGAGGGTGCAAAGAATGGGGGAAATGAAAGGGAAAAGGCTTGCACCCTATGTTTCCATATCGGTGCTAAGGAAGTTCTTCGAGGAGATAAGGCATATAAGCACTCCGCGCAGAGTTGATGGGGAGGTGCTGCGGGAGCTCGGGATATCGCAGGGGAATGTGGGGGCGCTTCTGAGCGCTTTGAAGTTCTTGGGGCTTCTGAGGGAGGATGGGACGCCCACCCCCCAGTTCAGAGTGCTTCAGACGAGCGGGGAGGAGTTCAGGAGGGGATTGGAGAAGGTGGTGAGGGAGGCTTACAGAGATGTGTTCGCGCATCTGGATGTGAGGAGGTGCTCTCGGGAGCAAATTCACAATTTCTTCGCGAAGCATTACTCGCCGGCCATAGCGAAGAAGGCGACGATCTTATTCCTCTCCCTGTGCCGGGAGGCCGGAATCCTCCCCGCCGAGGAGGCTTCCGAAGAGCTTGAGGAGCTCCGGGAGGAGAGGAAGGCCGAGGAGCGGAAGCTTGAGAGGCTCGGCTCTCTGGGATTGATGGAGCTTTACGCGAGGAAGCTCATAGAGTCCGAGCTCAACGTCACCATAGCTCCCGGAATGGACGCCGAAGCCATAAGGGAGGCGAGGGCCATCCTCCTTGAGCGCCACAAGGTCATAAAGGAGATCCTCCAGGAGCTCGAAAGGAGGGAAAAGCAAGAGCGGGAGCTCAAAGCCCTCTGATTCTCCGCTCCGGGATGTTCGCCGTCCCTCATAGCTGGTTTTATAATGGTTTATCAGTCAGTAAGCTTCTGATTAAAAATTTGGGGGAAAGAAGAATGGCTAAAGAAATACAAGGCGCAAGGGTATTTATTAAAAAGCTTAAGGCCGTCTCCTCTAAGATCGCATTCAAATTCAATTCCCCCAAAGAGGTTAGGGAGGAGGTCGAGAAGAAGTGGAAGGAATACGGCGAAGAAAAGACCGAGCACCCATATATTGTTAAGATCAAAGATATCTGCGGGGGACGCCCTGTTATCAAGGGCACCCGTATCACCGTATGGCTTGTGGCGAACCTCTTTAAACAGGGTTGCTCTCCCGAAGAGATTCTCGCCACTTATCCTCATCTCACCCCCGCAGCCGTTTATGATGCTCTCAGCTATTATTTCGACCATAAGGAGGAAATAGAAGCAGAAGGGGATTTTGAAGCTTTAAGGCGAAAAATCGATTTCGAAGTGGGAGATAAAGGGCTTATCAAGTTCAGAACTTAAAGAAGTGCCCTTAAAGCTTTATCTCAACGAGGATATCGCTCCCGACTTAGCAAAACTCCTTCGAGAGCGGGGTTTTGATGCGATCAGCACTTACGAAGTGGGAATGTGTGGGAAATCCGATGAAGAGCAAATGGAGTTCGCTTGTCGTGAAGGAAGGGCCATTCTCTCTTGTAATTTCCATGATTTTCTGAAACTGGCGCGGGAATGGTTTCTTGCGGGAAAAGAACATTTCGGGATCATTATTTC
>CAYRBX010000096.1:0-3825 GCA_964422695.1 uncultured Dehalococcoidia bacterium | reverse complement strand
CACCCTCCCCTCCCTGTCTCCGATCACGACCTCGAGAATTCCGTCGTCATCGAGATCGGCTATCGCGGGGGAGGACCAGATGGGGGAGCCGACCGAATTCTCCCAGATGGGAGCTCCGGTTGCGACATCCAAGGCGATCACCTTCCCGTTGCAAGCTCCGGCCACGACATCGAGATCTCCATCTCCGTCGAGATCTCCGAAAGCCGGGGAGGAGTGAACGGCGGCTCCCGGCTCGGAATCCGTGAGATAATACCAGAGGACCTCTCCCGTGGATCCGCGAAGAAGCCATATGGCCCCTCTGCCCTCCGGATATTCGGAGGTTATGGGCCCCACCGCGGTTCCTATGGATATCACGACCTCAGGCCCCTGCCCGAGATCCGCTTCGGCGAGAGCCGGTGAGGAGTAGACGATGATGTTTCCGAGATCCGCCTCCCAGAGCACATCTCCGGTGGGGCCGTCGAAAGCGCGCACCTTCCGATCCTTGCATCCTATGATCACATCAAGAGCTCCATCTTCGTTCACATCTCCCAGAGCCGGAGAGGAGACGAAAGGCCCTCCTCCCTCACAGCTCCAGAGCGGAGAGCCGTCCTCTCCGTTGAGAGCATAGACTTTGTGATCATCTCCTCCGAACACCACTTCCTTCTTCCCATCTCCGTCTATATCTCCTATCGCCGGAGAGGAGTAGATGATGCCTCCGGTTTCGTATTCCCAGAGCTCGTTTCCCGTCGCTCCCTCAAGAGCATAGAGCTTGTGATCCCAAGCCCCCACGACCACATCCATATCCCCATCTCCGTCGATATCGTCCACAGCCGGAGATGAGGAGATGTTCGCGTTTTCGATCATCGGAAAGCTCCATTTAATCTGCGGGGATGCGATCGCTCCGCTTCCCTCCTGCAGAGCTCGATGATCGGGAAGGCGGCGGAACATAGGCCAGTTCAAAAGCTTGGGAGGAGAGGCTATAACGGCGGCTTCGTCTTCATCGAAAACCCACTTCCCGCATCCGAAAGCCCTCACCTTCTGCACGTTTACATCCTCTCCGGATCCGGCCACCTCGGCCACAAGGTAGAGCTCCTTGCTCTCGCAGGGCTTGAGGACGAGATCCTCAAGATCCCATCGCACCGTGGTGGTGCCGTCCTCATTTTCGATCACCTCCGAAGGCTCCGGATCGGCGCTCTTGAACTTGAGGCTTTCGGGAAGGAGGTCTTCGACTTCTATCTCTCCGAGATCGCAACAAGTTCCGCAGTTGCGAATCTCGCAGAGAAATTCGACCTCATCTCCCACGCTCGCCTCTATCTCCTCAACCCATTCTTGCTTCTCCGGATCCCACACCTTCTTCTCTATCTCGATATCGGGGGCGCAGCATACGGCTTCAAGGCAGCATACATGATCGATCCAGAGCTCCTGCCCTCCCACAGCGAAGGAGGTGATGACGCCGGAGAGCTCCACAATCCCCTTTTCGTTCCCAAAGCCTCCCGCCACCGAGACCTCAACGCCTCCGATGGTGGCCCCGTCTATATCGGCGAAGTTCTCGAAGTTCCTGAAATCGTCGTTTATCTCGATATTGAGATTCCCTCCGTACTCTCCGAAGAGGAAGGAAAGACCCCGGCAGGGAGCGCCGAAATCGAATCTCAAATTGACGTTATTCACATGAATATCCCGTCCGGTTCCTCCGGCAAGGCCTTGCTCATCGATCTCGGCAAAGCCTGAGTCGGTCCACTGCCCGTTGCTCTGCTGAAATCGCTCGACCGAGATCTCAACGCCGGAGCTTTGGAACGTATCGCCCACCTCGTACTTGGAGCCGGGGGGAAGATCCTCGAAATCCGCACATCCCGGAGGGCCGGGCTTCTTTATGATCACCACATCCGCATCGGACAGGTGCTTTCCGCATCCCTCGGCCTCAACCCTCGCGATGTTCACATCCTCGCCGCATCCGACCACCTTCGCTTTGAACTCCACGATCGCGGACTCGCCAGGAGCAAGAGGCCCCGGAATGTTCCATATGAGCATCGTCCCTCCGCTCCTCAAGGTGGCGAAGAGGAAGTCCTCATCCGGGATTTCGGTTCCGCTGCAATCGAAAGCCGTTCCCTGAGGATACGGATCTCCCTCCGCCACCATCCAGGTGAGAACCGCATCCCCACCTTCCGGGGCCGCCCATTCGATGAGGTAGGTCTCGCCGGGGGTGAGGGAGAGGGGAGGATCGAAGGGGAAGAGGACTTCGATCACCCCGCCCGGAAGCTGCGGGCCCGGTATGAAGGCCGTCGAGGTTCCGAGCACCTCCCCTTGGGGAGAGCCCTCCCTTATCCTCACGGTCGCGGTATACCCGGCCTCGGGGAACTCGCTTCCGGCTCTCAGCGCCAAGCTCACCGCGGCGAGAGAGGAAGCCGAGGGCTTGAAGCTCTGGAACAAGCTCCCCAAGCCCGTGGGGGGCTTTCCGCATCCTCTGCTCTTCAGCGACTCCTCGAAGTTCACCTGATCGGGAAGCATTCCGAGGCCCGCTTCATCCGGCTCTTTCGGCTGTCCGTTCACCTTCGCTTCATTCGCGTATTCGAGGCTCTCGGAGAGGATGTCCACGACCTTCAGATTTTCAAGATCGCAGCAAGTTCCCGTGTTTTGAATTTCGATGCGGAAGAGGAGCTCATCTCCCATCTCGGCTTCAAGCTCATCCGCCCACTCTTGAGATTCGGGATCGCGCACCTTCTTGTCGATCTTCACCTCGGGGAGGCAGGGAGGAGCGGGGAAATTGGCAAGGCAGTTGTTCTCCTCGTCGAGCTCCTCCACCTCATCGTTTTTATCGGCGCATACCATGATCTCAAGCCCCTCTTCCGCTTGGATCTCGGTATCGAAGCACCCGACGTAGAGATCTCCCGGAGCAAGCGCCACCGGAATCTCCTTCTCCTCCACCTCTCGGCCGTTCACGATGAGAGCGGCGTCGTGCCCGGCGGGAGCTTCGGCCGTCCCCACGTTCTTTATCGCAAAGCACACTTTGAACTTCCCCTCGCCGAGCTCCTCCTCTCCCTTCGCGAGCACCACGAGATCCGGCTTTCCGGGAGGAGCCGGGAAGTAATTCACAAGGCAGTTGTTGGCCTCGTTGATCTCATCGATCTCATCGAAGTTGTCGGCGCATACCTTCACCTCATCTTGATCGCCGCTCAATGTGACCACGTAATCGAAAGTATCGGAGTAAGTCCCCCCAGGAGGAAGATCCACATGAATCTCCTTGTGTTCGACCTCAGCCCCGTCGATGTACAAAGTGACGTCGTGTCCGGCGGGAGCGGTCATGCTCCCTATGTTCTTTACGATGAACTGAACTTTATAAGTTCCCTTTGCTTCATCCTCCCATATCTCATCCTTCCCCGCGATCACGAGATCCGGCTTCCTTGCGGGGGGAACGAGAATTCTCTCCAAAGTGAGAAGAGCCCATTCGGTCGAGAGGATGAGCTCCCCGTCATCGAATTTGCACTGCGGCCAGGAGCCGTCGGGATTCTGCTGGGCGAGGATCACGGCTGCGAGATCCGCAAACCAATCGATCCCGCCGATTCTGGGGATGTGCAGGGAGTCGAGCCCCTTCATCACCGTGTAGGTGGCGTGGTAGCTCGCCGGCCGCCCCGGAGCCCCCCTCCATCCGGGATCATCATCAAGATCGTTCCAGTGCCGGACGAGATAATCCAAAGCCCTCCCAACTTCGGGATCCGCCGGGGTCGCGCCGAGCCAGGCGAGCTGCTGGAGGAGATTTCCGGTCTTCAGGATGTTGACCCATTCCCAAGGAGCGGTGTATCCAGAGCCTCCCTCATCCGGGCTTCCCGCCATCTTGTTCTGTATGTAATC
>CAYRBX010000095.1:0-3949 GCA_964422695.1 uncultured Dehalococcoidia bacterium | reverse complement strand
ATCCCCCCTCACCTCCCCTATGACGCTCATCTCAAGATCGTATTTGGCCAGCACCTCCCTTATCCTCTCCTCAAATCCCCTCCTCCCTATGATGAGCATCCTCTCCTGCGATTCGGAGAGCATGACCTCATAGGGGGTCATCCCCTTCTCCCTCCTCGGGACCTTGAGGACGTCTATCTCAACTCCCGTTCCCGCCCTTCCCGCCGCTTCTATCGCCGCGCTCGTGAGCCCCGCCGCCCCCAGATCCTGCATCCCCACAATCCAATCCGTTCCCGCAAGCTCAAGGCACGCTTCGAGCAGCACCTTCTCCAAAAAGGGATTTCCCACCTGAACCGCGCTTCGAAGCTCCTCTTCCTCATCGAACGTCCGGGAGGCCAATCCCGAAGCTCCGTGAAGCCCATCCCTTCCCGTTTCGGCGCCGATCAGAATGAGGGGATTTCCGGGGCCCGATGCTCTCGCCTTCACCAATTTCTCCTTGGAAGTTATGCCGACGCACATCACATTGACGAGAGGATTGCGGGCGTATGCGGGAGAGAACGATATCTCTCCTCCCACATTGGGAATGCCCAAGCAATTCCCATACCAAGCGATTCCCGAAACGACTCCATTGAAGAGGTATTTGTTTCGAGATTCGGTGAGCGGGCCGAACCTCAGGGAGTTGAGAAGCGCTATGGGCCTCGCCCCCATGGTGAAGATATCTCTCACAATCCCTCCTATTCCGGTCGCCGCTCCCTGAAAGGGCTCTACAGCCGATGGGTGATTGTGCGATTCCATCTTCATGACCACGGCCAGCCCATCCCCTATATCAACAGCTCCCGCATTTTCCTCTCCCACATTGGTGAGAACATGCTTGCTCCTTCCCGGAAGCCGCTTGAGAAGGAGCTTTGAATGCTTGTAACCGCAATGTTCGCTCCACAAGGAGCCGATCATCCCGAGCTCCAATTCGTTGGGTTCTCGCCCCAATCGCCGAACGAGGAGTTCGTACTCCTCCCTGCTGAGAGCCACTCGTTTGAGCATCTCCTCCGAAATCATATCTTCCGCCTCCCTTCATGCTAAAATTCTATAAAGATTTCCGGGAGGAACATGCGTTTTCCTTTTTGCTCCTTGCTATTTACAAAGCGCCTCACATCCTGTATATTCTTATAAGAAACTTTTGAGGAGGTGGGAGTATGGCTAAAGTGGATTTTGTACCTGTGGATCAGGCTAAACTGATCACGAAGCGCCTTTCTCCAAGGGAGCTTGTTCTCGAGGAGTACAAGAGTTATGTGGAGAAGCTCTCTCCCGAAACGGCCGGCCGCTTGACCATGGAGGAGAATGACAGGCCGGCCACAATTCGCAACAGGCTCCTGCGCGCCGCAAAAGCGCTGGGCAAGGAGATCGAGGTGAGGAGGGTTAAGAACGAGATTTTCTTCTGGCTCAAGAGCTGAAGCGAGAGCTTCAAAAAAGGCTTCGGGAGAGGCCGAAATGAAGGCCTCTCCCGAAGCCTTTTTCCCCCTAAGGAGCTTGATTACATAATCTCCCCGAGCCATTTGAGAACGGATCGGAAGATGAGCAATCCGTCGGAGCTTCCCAGTATATCCTCGCAGGCTCTTTCCGGATGAGGCATCATGCCGAGCACATTTCCCCTCTCGTTCACTATTCCGGCTATGTTGTTGACCGAGCCGTTGGGATTGGCTTCGGGCGTCGCCTCTCCTTCGGGCGTCGCGTATCGGAAGACCACCCTCTTCTCCTCCTCCAAAACGCGGAGGGTTTCCGGATCGGCGAAGTAATTCCCCTCGTAATGAGAGATCGGAATTCTGAGCACCCTTTTCTCCTCACAAGCGCATGTGAAGGGAAGGGATGTGTTCTCCACCTTGAGGTGCGTCCACTGACATCTGTACTGAAGGTGCGAATTTCGGATCAGAGCTCCCGGAAGGAGGCCGGCCTCGCATAAGATCTGAAATCCGTTGCATATGCCGATGACGAGACCTCCCGCTTCGGCGAACCTCACCACCTCTCCCATCACGGGGGAGAAGCGAGCTATGGCGCCGGGGCGGAGGTAATCTCCGTAGGAGAATCCTCCGGGGAGGATGATGCACTGCGCCCCCCGCAGATCCCTCTCCTTGTGCCAGATGTAAACGGCGTCCTGACCCAAGATCTCCCGAACGACGTAAAAGCAATCCCCATCGCTCCAAGTGCCCGGAAATACCACGATTCCGAACTTCATATTGATTTGACTCCGACCCTATTATACGATAGATTTCGAACTCTCAATTCGGCGAGGGAGGTCGGGAGGCGAGGTGACGCAGCTCGAAAGCGCCCTTCAGGGGATCATCACCCCCGAAATGGAATATGTGGCGAAGGCGGAGGGAGTCGATGTTGAAGTTATCCGCCGCGGGGTGGCCGAGGGGACGATCGTGATCCCCGCAAATAAGATGAGGCGCCCCCGAAGGCCCTGCGGGATAGGAAAGGGCCTGAGGACGAAGGTGAACGCCAATTTGGGAACCTCTCCGGATTGGGGGGATGTGGAGAGCGAGCTTGAAAAGCTCCGGGTCGCTCTGGAGGCCGGAGCCGATACGGTGATGGATCTGAGCACCGGCGGGGATCTCCGAGCCGTAAGGAGGGCGATCCTCGCGAGCTCCCCGGTTCCCGTGGGAACGGTTCCCGTCTACCAAGCCGGAATAGAGGCGCTCGAGAAGCGCGGAGCCATAGTGAAGATGACGGAAGAGGAGATCTTCGCCGCGATCGAAGAGCAGGCCAGAGACGGCGTCGATTTCATGACCGTGCACTGCGGGGTCACCTTGAAGGCGGTGGAGAGGCTCTCCAGGGAAGGGAGATTGCTCAATGTGGTCTCCAGAGGGGGCACATTCCTCATAGGCTGGATGAGCTACCACGAGAGGGAGAATCCGCTTTTCGAGCATTTCGATCGATTGCTCGAGATAGCGAGGGAATACGATGTCACCCTGAGCTTGGGGGACGGCCTCCGCCCCGGAAGCCTTGCGGACGCCACCGATCGAGCTCAAATAGAGGAGCTCATGATCTTGGGGGAGCTCGTCGAGAGGGCGAGGAGGGCCGGCGTTCAGGTCATGGTGGAGGGGCCGGGTCATGTGCCCTTGGATCAGATCGCCCTCAACGTTCAGCTCGAAAAGCGCTTCTGCAAGGGAGCTCCCTTCTACGTCCTCGGCCCCCTCGTGACGGATGTGGCCGCCGGATACGATCACATCGCCGCCGCCATCGGCGGGGCCGTGGCGGCCGGAGCCGGCGCCGATTTCCTCTGCTATGTGACCCCCTCCGAGCACCTCTCCCTCCCGGATGCCGAGGATGTGAGGGAGGGGGTGATCGCGGCTCGCATCGCCGCCCACGCGGGAGATCTCGTGAAGGGGGTAAAGGGGGCTTGGGAGTGGGATGAGAAGATCTCCCTCGCGAGAGCCCGCCTCGACTGGGAGGAGCAGATAAAGCTTTCCGTAGATCCGGAGAAGGCGAGGAGATTGCACGAGAGATTCCCCTCCAAGGGCCCGGGATGCAGCATGTGCGGGGATTACTGCGCGGTGAAGCTCGTTCATAACTTCCTCAAGGCCTGCGCCTCCAAGAGCCGATCGTGAAGGCGGAGATCATATGCATAGGAACCGAGCTGCTGCTCGGGCAGATTCCGGACTCCAACGCCTTCTTCCTGGCGGGCGAGCTCCCCTCTCTGGGGATAGATCTCCTCTGGATAACTCAAGTGGGGGATAACCTCGGGAGGATCATCTCCGCTCTCACCTTAGCTCTCTCCCGCTCGGATCTCGTGATCACCGTGGGAGGGCTCGGCCCCACCGAAGACGATCTCACTCGAGAGGCCATCGCCGCGGCCTTGGGGGAGGAGATGAGAATAGATCCGGAGCTCGAAAGCTGGCTTCGAAGGAGCTTCGCCGAGATGGGATGCGAGTTCGCGGAGAGGAACATAAAGCAGGCGGCCGTCATCCCCTCGGCC
>CAYRBX010000094.1:0-3951 GCA_964422695.1 uncultured Dehalococcoidia bacterium | reverse complement strand
CTCCACGGCATCAAGGCCTGTGGGCTTCCTCCCGCCGTAAATGTAAACCTCCCATTTTCCCTCCCCCACCTTCTTGGCGTCGATGGCGATCACGATGCACTGGCTTCCGAATTTCTCCGCGGCGCGGGCGATGAGCGAGGGATCCCGAACCGCAGCCGTGTTGATGGAGACCTTATCGGCTCCGGCCTCAAGAAGCCTCCTTATATCCTCAATCCCCCTTATCCCTCCGCCCACCGTGAAGGGTATGAAGATCTCCTCCGCCACCCTCTCCACAACTCTCACCATGGTCTCCCTGCCCTCATAGGAGGCGGTGATATCCAAGAAGACGAGCTCATCCGCCCCTTCCCTTGAGTAGAGGGAGCCGAGCTCCACCGGATCTCCCGCATCGCGAAGCCGAACAAAGCTTATCCCCTTAACCACCCTCCCCCGATCCACATCAAGGCACGGTATGATCCTCCTCGCAAGCATCTCCCTCACCTTGAGCGGAGGAAATTCCAGAGCATCCTAATTCCCATCTCCCCGCTCTTCTCCGGATGAAATTGCACTCCCATGACATTCTCCCACACGATCACGCTCGGAAAGGGGATTCCGTACTCCGTCTCCCCCGCCACCATAGAGGGATCGGAAGGAGCGGGAAAGAAGCTGTGAGCGAAGTAAAAGTAAGCTCCATCGGGTATCCCCTCAAACAGGAAATGCCTCCTCCTGATCCTCACCCTGTTCCATCCCATATGCGGCACCTTCAAGCCTTGAGGAAAGCGCCTCACCCTTCCGGGGAGAATCCCCAAGCACTCCTCCCCTCCCTCCTCGGTGAACTCGAATAAGATCTGCAATCCGAGGCAGATGCCCAAAAAGGGCTTTCCCTCCCCGATAACCGAACGAAGCGCTTCGGCCAAGCCCAAAGCTCGAAGAGCTTCCATCGCCTTCCTCGCAGCCCCCACCCCCGGAAGGATGACGGCCGCGGCCTTGTGAACATCCTCAGGCCTCGACGACACCTCGACATCGAATCCCAATCTCCTCACCGCTCCGGCGATGCTCCTCAAATTCCCCGCCCCGTAATCCACCACCACGACACAAGACATCTCCCACAGGCGAAAAGCCCCGCGCTCAGCTGCTGCCCGGCCGGACCCAAGGCCTCCTCTGCCTCATGCGCTTGTCCCGGCTCCAGGTCTGGCACATCACGCGGCAGATCCCGCAGCGATTGCACTTATCCGGATCGGCGTACACGCTCCTCTCCTCCACATCCAAGGCGAGCGCTCCCGAAGGACAGGAGGTGATGCAGAAAGGCGAGGGACAGAAGTGCGGGCATATCAGAACCCTCTCCACCTTCCTCCTCCTTAGCCTAATATCTTCTCCACTTCCTCCATATCCGATTCCATCACGTAAGGAATGCCGGAGACCTCGGCGGCCTCCCGGGTGAGCGCCACCAGATCGTTTCTATCTATGAATTTGAGGGAGAACTTGCGGGCGCCGGCCATGAGCTGCTGCAAGCCTATGGAGAGCCTCTTGTAATAGCTGTAAACGCCTATCGCCGCCGGCGGGATCCTCTCGAAGTCCTTGCCGTACTTCTCCCTGAGCTCGGCCGCGTCGATGAAGGTGCGGAGGAGGGCCTCCCGGTATTTCTCGCCCCTCCCGTAAGCCTCCTCCAGAAGCCGCCCGTGCGTCTTCCCCACCATCGCCGCGGTGAGGGTGGCGCGCCCCATGCAGACCGCCTTCACATAAGGAGCTCCCAGCGCCAGAGCTTTGAAGACGTGATCCTCAAGGGAGATCCCTCCGGCTATGGCGCAGCACGGAACGAACTTCCCCTTCTCCTCAAGCCTCTTGAGGAACTTGTAGAGGAGGCTCTCCAAGTAGACCGTCGGGATGCCCCACTCGTTCATCATCCTCCAGGGGCTCATCGCCGTCCCCCCGCCCGCTCCGTCCACGGTGAGGAGATCTATCCTGGCCTCGGAGGCGAACTTCACCGCGCGGGCCAGGTCGGCCGGACGGTATGCTCCCGTCTTCAGCGTGACGTACTTGGCGCCTATCCTCCTCAGCCTCTCCACCTCCTTCAGGAAGGACTCCTCATCCACCATCCCCAAGCGGGAGTGCCTCTCGAATTCCCTTATCGCCCCCGCTCTGTAAGCCTCCTGAGTTACGGGATCCTCGGGATCGGGAAGGACGATATATCCTCTGCTTTTGAGCTGAAGCGCTCTCTCCAGAGTCGGAAGCTTGACCTCCCCTCCTATGCTCTTGGCTCCCTGCCCCCACTTTATCTCTATTCCCTCAACTCCGAGCTTCTCCACCGCATATTCGGGAACTCCAAGCCTCAGATCCTCGACATTCGCCTGAACGAGCAGAGTTCCATAACCTTCATACCACTCCTTGTATATCCTCACCCTCCTCTCAAGCTCCGGGGATCTCACCACCCTGCCGTTCTTGAATTCGGCATCGGGATCCATTCCGCACACATTCTCCCCGCAGACGAGCACGGTGCCGCATATGGCGACCCCGACGGCCACACCTTCCCAGTTCACCCGGGCGACTTCCGTCGACCCCAGAGCTCCGGTGAAGAAGGGGGCTCGGAGCTTTATCTTGTTCTCCCCCGCTCCTATCTCGGTCGAGATATCGACCGCCGAGAAGACGGCCTTGTCCGGATCCGCCTCGACGCCGAAAGCCCCCACACAGCTTCCCTGAATATTGAAATGGGAGAAATCAACGGGATAATCCTTCTCCGCTCCGGCCGTGATCTTCCCGAAGGGCTGAGGGTAGATGAGCTCCCTCCCCCTGATCGCGGATCTCCCCACCTCGCAGTACCCGGGGCAGCCATCCACACAGGTCACACACAGCCCCGAAATGGGAGAGGGGGTCACCCTCGCCGCGGTCACCGTCGCCGCGCTCACGTTGGGCCTGCTCAGGGACATCTCCGCTCCCTCCCTTTAATGACATAAGGTAACCGCTTGCCATTATAGGCTTGCTTTATTTCGTTTGTCAAGAAGACTTCGCGACTGGTAGAATGTCAACCGGACGAGGAGGAGGTTGGGAGATGAGAGGGAAGGTCGCGGCCTTTCTGATTTTTACGGCTCTGATGGCGAGCTTCTTACCCTTGGCTCCGGCGAGAGCCGATTTCGGAGCGGTGACCGTTCCCCCGACCACGCTCCTGAGCCCCGGGCAGAGCGCGATCATCGCTTGGAACGGCGAGGAGGAGATCCTCATCATCTCCTCGGATTTCAGAGCTTCGGGAGAATACCCGATGCTCCGCATCCTTCCCCTCCCCTCGAACCCGAAGGAGATAAGGAAAGCGGATTTCGAGATCTTCTCCCGCATCGACGGCCTCATTCGAAAGCATGCTCCGAAGAACACGCTGAGCTACAGATCTCCATCGGAGCTCTCGATCCTCTTTCACGAGAAGATAGGAGCTCATGATATAACCGTCGTCCGCGCTTCCGAAATAGAAGAATTCGAGAAGTGGCTTCGAGATTATCTTGGAAAGCACGATCTCCGGATGATCTCCCTTCCCGAGCTCTCCGAGCTCATATCCGATTACATAAAATCCGGCTTCGAGCACTTCGCTCTCGATCTCACCGAGGCGAGCAGCAAGATAAGGAGCGCGGAGCCGATCTTCTACAGATTCCGAACGGGCTTCCTATACTACCCCCTCAAGATCTCCAAGCTCGCCGAGGGAGAAACTCAGGTGAAGCTCTTCATCTTCGCCAAAGCGAAGCTTCCCTTGGATTTGATCGGCTCGAAAACAGGCCTCCTCCCGGCGAGGTATCTCGATCCGGAGAGAACGCCCGTGTGCTTTGAGGTGAGGGAGGAGGAATTGGAGGAGATCTCCCCCGATATAGCCCGGCTCCTCTCCGGAAATGCTCTCTTCACGGCCCTCACGTTTGAGGGGGATCTCTCAAAGCTTGAAGAGGATCTCATCATCCCGCCCCCGAGCCGCTACGATCTCGATATCGCCATCCTCCCACC
>CAYRBX010000093.1:2493-4026 GCA_964422695.1 uncultured Dehalococcoidia bacterium | reverse complement strand
GAGCATTGCCGCTAAGATCGTTGAGATATTGCGCACGGGAAAATTGCGTTATTATGAGAAATTAAAAGCGGAATTTCCCCCCGGAATCACAAGCCTTCTGGAAATACCGGGAGTAGGTCCCAAAACCGCTCTCTCCCTCTGGAAGGAATTGGGAATAACATCAATCGAAGATCTCGAGAGATTAATCGAGGAGAAGAAAACCGCCGTTCTCTTTCGCTTAGGAGAGAAGACGGCGGCTAATATCATAAAACATGTTCAATCTCAACGTCGCAAAGAGCAAAGAATTCTTCTCGGAAAAGCTCTACCCATTGCGGAGAGAATTGTTGAAGCTCTCAGAGAAGTTCCCGGCGTTCATGATCTTATACCTGTAGGAAGCCTGCGTCGATTTAAGGAAACTGTGGGAGATATAGATATCATGGCCACCGCAGATGAGCCGGAGAAAGTGCTGGATGTATTCGTGCATCTTCCGGGAATTCAAGAAGTTCTGGCTCATGGAGGAACTAAAGCGAGCGTGATCGTCGAGGAAGGCGTGCAAGTTGATCTGAGAGTTGTGGAGAAAGATTCTTTCGGATCGCTCATTCAGTACTTCACCGGAAGCAAAGAACATAATATCGCTTTAAGGGAGAGAGGTTTGAAACAAGGTTTGAAGTTAAGCGAATATGGGATAACGGATCTCAAAACGGGAAAACTGGAGAAATTCCCCACCGAAGAGGAGTTTTATGAGAGATTGGGATTGCAATGGATTCCTCCGGAGCTTCGAGAGGCGAGAGGGGAGATCGAGAGAGCGGCTCTTCGAAATATTCCGAAGCTTGTCGAGCTAAAAGATCTCAGAGGAGATCTTCATGTTCACACCAAATGGAGCGATGGGCAGGATACCATTGAAGCTATGGCTCTTGCGGCTAAGGAGAGAGGGTACGAGTATATAGCAATTGCAGATCACTCCGCCGGAAGGGGAATTGCGAGAGGATTAGGAGTTGAGAGGCTCAAAAAGCAAATTGAGGAGATAAAGAGGTTGAATCAAAGGCTTTCGGGAATAAAGATCCTCGCCGGAATAGAGGTGGATATAAGAGCCGACGGCACTTTGGATCTTCCCGATGAGATATTGCAAGAGCTCGATGTAGTGGTGGCGGCAATTCACTCGGCGATGAGTCAAGATAAGGAGAAGATGACGAAGCGGATTATTGCGGCTTTGGAGCATCCCTTGGTCAATATCCTCGCTCACCCCACTTGCAGGATCATCGGGGAAAGGGAGGAAATTGATGTCGATCTTGAAGAGATCATGCGCGTGGCCGCTCGCACAGGAACCGCTCTTGAGATAAACTCCATGCCCGATAGATTGGATTTGCGAGATATATATGTCTCTCGCGCTCGAGAGCTCGGAGTCAAATTGAGCATCAACACGGATGCGCATGCCGTTCATCATCTCGATTACATCAGATTCGGAGTGGGGGTGGCGAGGAGGGGGTGGTGCGAGCCCAAGGACATCATCAACACCTGGCCTCTCGAAGCTCTGGAAGACTTCTTCCGGAAGAA
>CAYRBX010000093.1:0-2393 GCA_964422695.1 uncultured Dehalococcoidia bacterium | reverse complement strand
GAAGCGATCTCTCATCTTCGCAATTCCATCCTTTCGGGAAAGCACTGGTATCTGGCTCTTCTTGAAGCTATAAGCCTCTGGACGATTCCCGAAGAGGAGGTGGAGGGGCGTCGCTACAAATACCTCATAGCAGGGGAGGCCTTCAACTGGCTCCTCTTGGCCGAGCGCCTCTGCCGCGAGGTTGAGGATTTGATACCGGAGGAGGAGAGAGCGAATTTGCTCCTTTGCGGATATCCCCCTCTGGATTTATCGAAAGAGGAGTTCAAAGAGATTGTGGGACCGATCAAATATCAGGGCATTCTCAATTACTTCTACGGGGTGATGGTGGAGCAAGCTCTTCTCGTCGCGGCCGAAAATGAAGTGAGGAAGGAGTGGGGATTTGCGGATTGCGAGGATTGGGTGGAGGAGGAGGCGTTCCGCAGGGTTTACGGAGAGGAGGAGGAGATCTTGAGGAGGGAGTTCTTCAAGGAGAGAGGGATGCCGTTCCGCGAGGAGCTCTCCCTCTCGGAGCTTGAGGAGTTCACCTACTGGCTTTTCCGCTACAGGGTGAGGGAGTTCCAGAAGGAGAGGGTGGCGAGCGATACGAAGAAAGCCCTCCGGCAGCTCGAGATCATGAGGAGAGGAGTGGAGAAGCTGATGAGGGCGAGAGGAGGGAGGGATGAGGATACTGCTCGTGCAGCCGTGTGTGAGGAAGGGCCTCTCCCTGAAGACCCTCTGTCATCTCGAGCCTCTGGGCTTGGAGATGATAGGAGCATCTCTTGAGGATCACGATCTTGAGCTCGTGGAGGCCGAAAGCCCCTCGCAGCTGAGGGAGAAGGTGAGGTCTTTCGACCCTCACATCTGCGCCCTCTCCTGCTCTTACACCAAAGATGTGGGCGTCACTTTGGAGCTCGCCTCCGCGATCAAAGAGGAGAAGAAGGACATTCTCGTCGTCGTGGGAGGGCATCACCCATCTTTGAAGCCCGATGATTTCCTTCATCCCGCCGTCGACATCATCGTGGTGGGAGAGGGGGAGATCACGATAAGGGAGCTCGTTCGAGCTCTGGAGAGGGGGAAGGAGGTTGAGGGGATTCCGGGCCTCGTTTTGAATCGGCATCAAGACGGAGGTCAGATCTTCACCGGCCCCAGAGAGCGGATCGAAGATCTCGACCTCCTCCCCTTCCCTTCGATCGAGCTCACCCGGCCTTACAGGAAATACTACTTCTTGGGATTCGAGAAGGGCGTCGCCTTGCTCGAGACGAGCCGCGGCTGCCCCTTTCGCTGCAATTTCTGCTCGGTGCACAAGTTCTTCGGGGGAGCGGTCAGATACAAAAGCCCCAAGAGGGTGGTGGAGGAGATCCTGAGAATTCCGGAAGATAAGATCCTCATTTGCGATGATCACTTCTTCTCGAACATCCCCCGCGCTTGGGAGATAGCTCATCTCATAAGGGAAGCCGGAATTCGAAAGAAGTTCTGGATACAGACGAGAAGCGATAGCATCGCGAGGAATCCCGATCTCGTGGCCTTCTGGAAGGAAGCGGGTCTTGCGGGGGTTCTCGTGGGATTCGAGAAGGTAACGGATGTGGGGCTTGAGAAGCTCGAAAAGAAAGCTTGTGTGAGAGATAATGAGAGGGCGATAGAGGTCTTGGAGAGGTACAAAGTGGGGTATGTGGCCGATTTCATCATCGATCCCGAGGACACGAAAGAGGATTTTCAGAATCTCCTCGCCTTCATAAAGAGGTGGAGGATAAGAAATCCGATTTTCTCCATCCTCACCCCGCTTCCGGGAACCGAGCTCTTTCAGAAGCTTCAGGATAAGATCACCTCGCGCCGCTGGGAGCTCTTCGATAACCTTCATGCCGTTCTCCCCACAAAGCTCCCCCTTCCGGAATTCTACCGGGAGTTCTGCAATCTCTACTCGGAGACCTTCCGGAATTCCGTTGTGGGATTCCGCGGGATCTTCGAAGCCCTGAAAAGGCTCTTTTGGGGGAAATTGGGATTTCGCGAGCTTCTGGGCTTTATGAAGGCGAGCAAGATGATAAGAGATCCGGAGATCTTCTTGAAGGATCACGGCTTGGAGGAGATCTGATGCTCCTGGCCTTCGATGTGGGCAATACGACGATCTCCATAGGGATATTCGATAAGGAGAAGCTCCTCGCCACCTGGCGTCTCGCTTCGGATGCTCGCCGCCTGCCCGATGAATATGCCGTGCTCCTCTCGGAGCTCTTTCATCGCAAGGGCATAAGCTTCAAGGATATAGAGGGGGTGGTGATCGGAAGCGTCGTTCCTCCTCTCACCTCCACCTTCGAGGAGCTCTCCCGAAAGTATCTCGGGCGGGAGCCTCTCGTGGTGGGAGCGGGGGTGAGGACCGGGATCAGGATAAGAGTGCACAATCCCCGTGAGGTGGGGGCGGA
>CAYRBX010000092.1:0-4220 GCA_964422695.1 uncultured Dehalococcoidia bacterium | reverse complement strand
GGGAACGTTATTGGAGGGTGGATAAAGAACGTTTGTTTACAGCTCGATACTACAGAGATGAAATAGAAGATATAAGAGAGGGAAGACGGGAGATCGCAGAAGCTGAAGATAAATTTGTGAGAGAGAAGATCTCAAGTCTTGTGGAGAAAGCAAGAACGGGGCTTGATCGCTTCTGGAACTCCATGGATGAGCTCTCCGCGAAACTCCGGAGGGCTTCGGAGTTCGCAGAAGCCGAGCCTCCTTACGCCAAGAGCTTCTTCGATTCGATTCGCTACTTCTGGGATATGGAAGAGGAGAAAGCCTTATACATTCCCGAAAGAGTTCTTCCTTATCCCGGACAATCCTTCACCGAGATAATTCACGATCTTGAAGCTTTAAAGGAGAAGGAGGCGGAGCTCTCCCGCCTCAGATTTGAATACGAAGAAGTGCTCGAAGATGTTCGGAGGGTTTTCCTTCCGGAAAACGGAGCAGAGAACCTCATTTCCTTTTACGAGAAAGCAAAAGAAATCTTGCAGGAAGCCTTAGAAGAGGCGAAGGAGAAGAAAGCCGATTCCTGGCCGATAATAGATGATCTTAAAGCCGAAATACAACGGTGCGATAAGAAGATAAAAGCTCTTGAGTTTTACAAGAACACTCTGGAGCCCGTACTCAGGGATAATCGGGAGGCCGCCGAACAAAGCCTTGAGATCCTCTGCGATGAGCTTTGCTGGCTTCATTACTGGATACCGAGGCTTGAGAGAGTAAAAGATTTTACGGAAGGGAGGAAAGATCAGGATCTTTACTCTCAAATCCTCTCCCGAATTGAGGAGAAGATCGGAGAGCCTCTTCTCATCACGAGATTTCGCCCCGATGAGGCTCAAATTCTCGAAGATCTTTATGATCAATATCTTTCCGAATACGATCTTTGGTACTTCCTCTCCAAGCCGGTTAACGCTCCGCTGAAGCGGGAAATGGAGGAGCACAAAAAAGAGCTCATTCGAATTTGGTTCAATTATGAGGGCAGGAGAACGCTGAGCGAGCTTAAAGCTTTGGAGGGGGAGATAAAGGCGGCGGCTCCTATAGAGTACGATAGCAAAGAGTATTGGGAGTTTGCGGGAACATTAAATCGATTTGCGGATGAGGGAACGGATAGAGCAAGAGCTCTTGCCGGAAGAGATCCGGAGAGATGGGGAGATCTTCCGGAGGATTTGAGCAAGACCTTAGATCGCCTCCGGGATGTTCTCAGAGAGAATACGATCGTAATTCCCCCGCTTTCCGCGGAGCCCGATCTTATCGAATTCCAAAAAGATGAAATCAAGAAGGGTTTCGTTTTGAAGAACAACAAAGATGTTGAATACAACTGGAAGGCGACGCCCGAAGCTCCTTGGATCTCCTCGATCTCCCCCTCCTCGGGAACGCTTCCTCCTCACGGACGAGTCACGATCACGATATCCATAGATCGCTCTCTTATCTCGGAGGAGCTTTCTTTCGGATATGTGAAGATCGAAGGGCCTATGCTCCTGAGGGTCACTCTGGTCGTGTACTCCGAAGCTCATGTTCGGCCCAAACCCGAGGTGCGATTCGATCCCTCGCTTCTCCTCCTCCGCTCGGATGAGATCTCGGAGGTTCTCGTGAAAGCGGGAGATGCCCACAATCCCGTTCCCGAATGCGAGAGGGTGGAGATCGGAGTGGGATTGGATCAGGAGAAGGTGGAGCTTCTGGGGTGCGAGCCTCCGGAAGCGGAAGTTCGGGATCTGGGAGGCGGGCTCTTCGTGATCACGGCGCCCTTTGAGGGAGGCTTCGGAGATCTCTTCAAGATGAAGCTTCGAGCGAAGGAGGGGGCCGAGGCCGGAGAAGCAGATCTCTCGATCTTGTGGGCCGCGGCTTTGAGAGGAGAAGGAGAGGCCGCGGATCTCGATGTGAGGGAGATCAGAGCTCTGATCGTGAGCTCCTTCAGGAAGGTCGGGAAGGTGGTTCTCGATACGGGCATGAGTCCCGAGGGGGCGGAGGTCTTCCTCCGAAGCGGAGGGGTTCAAACGAAGCTTGAAGTTGAGGAGAACGGGGAGTTCGCCCTTCCGGAGCTTCCCGACGGAAGTTATGTCGTAGAGGGGCGGAGGGCGGGGTTCCTCCCCTCGGCTCTCGAGCTTTCGGTTCGGCAGGGGGCTTTCGAGCCCTCGGAGCTTGTGCTTCTGCTTGCGGCCGGAGATCTCGATCAGGACGGGAGGGTCTCCGAGAGAGATCTCGGGATTCTCGCCGCCTCATTCAATATGCGGAGCGAGGAGATGGATCTCACCGGAGATGAGCTCGTGGATATCTTCGATCTTGCGAGCGCGGCGAGGAATTTCGGGAAGTCCTGTTGAAGATGCCGGCGGCTTCGGCTTCCATAATAAACAGGCGATGAGGATCGTGGTCATAGATAATTACGATTCCTTCACTTACAATCTCGTGCAGTACCTGGGGGAGCTGGGAGGGGAGCTTGCGGTCTTCCGCAACGACGAGGTGACGCTCGAGGAGATCGAGAGGATGAAGCCCACGCATATAGTGATCTCCCCGGGGCCGGGAGATCCGACCAGAGCCGGAATATCCTGCGAGGTGATAAGGCATTTCGGGGAGAGGGGGATTCCGATCCTCGGGGTTTGCCTCGGGCATCAGAGCATCGCTTATGCCTTCGGGGGGAGGATAAAGAGGGCGAGGCGCTTGATGCACGGGAAGACCTCCCTCATCTTTCACGACGGAAAGGGGGTTTTCGAGGGGCTTCCCTGCCCCTTCGAGGCCACGAGATACCATTCTCTGGCGGTGGACGAGCCGGTTCCGGAGGCGCTCGAGATCTCGGCGAGAGCCGAGGATGGGGAGATCATGGGGATAAGGCATGTCCGCCTTCCCATAGAGGGAGTGCAATTCCATCCCGAATCCATTCTCACGAAGGAGGGGAAGAAGCTTCTTGCGAACTTCCTCCGGAGGGGGAGATGATCCGGGAGGCCATAGGAAAGGTCGTCGGGGGGGAGGATCTCTCCTTCCGGGAAGCTCAGGAGGTGATGGAGGAGATAATGTCGGGGGAGGCCACCCCCGCTCAGATAGGAGCATTGCTTGTGGCCCTCCGGATGAAAGGGGAGAAGCCGGAGGAGATCGCCGGAATGGCGATCTCCATGCGCCGCAAGGCCGTTCCGGTAAGGCCGAGGAGAAAGGATCTCGTGGACACCTGCGGGACGGGAGGGGATGGGGCCGGAACCTTCAACATCTCAACGGCCGCCGCCTTCGTCGTCGCCGGAGCGGGGCTCGGAGTGGCCAAACACGGGAACAGATCCGTCTCCTCCAGATGCGGAAGCGCCGATCTCGTGGAGGCCTTGGGGATAAAGCTCGAACTCCCTCCCGAGGAGCTCGCGCGCTGCATAGACGAGATAGGAATAGCATTCCTTTACGCTCCCTTCCTGCATCCCGCGATGAAGCACGCCACCCCTCCGCGCCGCGAGATAGGCATTCGAACCGTCTTCAACATCTTGGGGCCTCTGGCCAATCCGGCCCAAGTCAAAAGGCAGATCATCGGCGTTTACGACCCCTCTCTGACCGAAGTCCTCGCCGAGGTCCTGAGGATCCTCCAAGCCGAGCACGCTCTCGTGATCTGGGGGGATGGGGGAATAGATGAGCTCTCCCTCTCCGGACCCAATAAGATAACCGAGCTCAAAGGAGGGGAGATAAGAACATACTTCCTCGATCCTCAAGATCTCGGGCTTCCCAAAGCTCCGGCGGAGGAGCTTCGAGGGGGGACGCCCGAGGAGAACGCCTCCCTCCTCCTTCGAATTCTGGAGGGGAGGGAGAGAGGGCCCCTTCGGAACGCCGTCCTCCTCAATTCGGCCGCCGCGCTCGTCGCGGGGGGGAAGGCGGAGGACTTCCGGGAGGGATTGAAGCTCGCCGCCGAAGCTCTGGATTCCGGAGCGGCTTTGGCGAAGCTTGAAGCCCTGAGGGAGTTTTCAAAAAGCCTTCAATTGAAGTAGAATTCTGGCAGAGGTGAGAGGATGAAGTGCGATAAAGAGCTCCTCAAGGGAAGCACCGAATCCCTAATCCTCTCCCTCCTCAGCCGATCTCCGATGCACGGATATCAGATCATAAAGGAGCTTCGCGAGCGAAGCGGGGAGTTCTTCCGATTGGGAGAGGGCACCATTTATCCCGCTTTACATAAGCTTGAGAAGGAGGGCTTGATCAGGGGGGAGTGGCAGACGACCCCCGGGGGGAGGGAGAGGAAG
>CAYRBX010000091.1:0-4253 GCA_964422695.1 uncultured Dehalococcoidia bacterium | reverse complement strand
GGCGGGGTGCGATCCACCGTGAGGATGAGCTCGAAGGAGGTCGAGACCTCGGCGCCGTCCTCTGCGTCGAGGCCGAAGACCCTCGCCGCTCCGCGGTAAACGCCTTCGGGGATTCCCTCGGGGATCTCGACCTCGACTTCTATATCGAGAGAGCCGCCGGGCTCGATCTCAGAGGATGCCGGGGAGGCGGCGAGGGCGGAGGAGGGGATGACGGCCTCCTCGCCCGCAAGATCGGAGAAGGCGACCGCAAGATCCCTTATGCCGCGCTGACCTCCGTACTCCTTTACGGTGAGCAGGAACTTCGCCCGGGAAGAGGAGGTCGCGGCCGCAACCCTTCGCACAAGCCCCGCCATTCTCGCTCCGCTTTCGGGAACCTCCAGAGCGGCAAGCCTTATCTCGGCCTTCTCGATCCCCGAGGGGGCTTTCAGCGCGAGCCTGAAGGTCTTTCCGGCCGCATCGGGAATCTCGGCGATGACGAGGCCGGTCTCCAGGACCTGGAGGGAGGAGCCGGGAATCTCCTCCCTTTCGGAGCTCAAGATCCTCCCCTCGGGATCTTCGATTTCAAGCTCTATCTGCGGAGAGGAGGAGGCGAGCATGAAGCGAACCTTCCAAGTTTCGGGAGAGGCGGCGAAGGAGAAGGTTTTGATCTCGCCTCCCTCAAGCTCCTCGCTTGCGATGAACTTCAAAGCCCGCTCCCTCAGGAATTCGAGATCCTCCTCGGTTCCCACGCAGAAGTGCTCAAGATAAGGCCCGAAGATCCTCACCGTCATGGTGGAGGGATCGGCGACCTGAACGAAGATGAGGGCATCGAATCCCTCGGGAGATGCCGGGATGCATCGGAACATGCGGAAGGGGATGCGGAGCGTTCCCATCTCGCCGGGAGCAAGGCTCAGAGGCGCGGAGCTCCTGAGGGTGAGGGCTTCGGATCCGGCCGATACGACCATCGAGGCGACGGCCTCCACCGGGAAGGCGGAGTCGTTGCGAACGGTGATCGTCGCCGTTCCATCCCCGTAATATTCGCCCTCGGAGAGCACGATGTCGGGAACCTCGAAGGAGAGGACGGAGATGGAAAGCGGGGGATCGAGCACGGGATTATCCCTGAGCCAGATGAAGGCGTTGCGAATATCGTAGGCCATCCTCCTCTCCGCCATCGTCTCGGCGCTCACGACCAAGAAGAGCTTTGCGAGATCCTCCCCCATCCTCTCCTGCACCAAGCGATTCCGATCCATGATGAGCTGCTCGTACCTCGATACCGCTTCGCTCAGGAGGCTGTGGGTGAGATCCACCATGGTGACGGCGGCTCCGGCGGATGCGAAATCGAGGAGGAGACCTGCGTAATTCATCATCATGAGATGCCACCTGAGCGCGAGGATGTTGTAGAGATCGGCAATTGAAGCATAGCCGTGAGCTTCCATCATGTTGAGATCGTAGGCGGGCTCCCAAGTGCTCCCCAAGGGGTAGCTTATGGGGTGGAAGTCCTCCGCTTCGGGATGATCGGTCACACCGAAGGTGAACCAGACCGTGGGAAGCATGTGCTCCGCGGGAATCCCCCAGCTGCAGGTCGCCCGCTTCACCCTCCGGACGAGCGTATCCAGATATTCGTACAGCGCATCATATGGGAAGTAAGCCGGGGGCGGGGTCATATTCCTCAGGATATCCTTCGCCTGCCTTATATGCTCCCTTATCTTCCTCTTCGTCTCCTTCAGCGATTCATCCCTCTCCCATCCCCGAACCACCTCCTCCCTCGCCTTCTCCCTCTCCTCGTCGGTGGGAAGGGCGCGGAAGTAGTACTTCTCGAGGAGATCTTCTTCGTTCACAAGCCACACGCCGTAAAGCCTCTCAAACTCAACTTCGATCCTCCTCTCGAACACATCTCTCGAAGCCCCGCTGTACATCCAATCCCTCGCGAGATCCAAAATCCTCCTTATGGTATTGCGCTTCTTGAGCTCCTCCGCCGTCTTCATCATGGCCAGGGCCATGGCCTCGTGGAAGAGCTCGGAGGAGCCCGTGAGCTTCGAAGCTTCCTCCATGATATCCAGAGCCGTCTTCCCCCTCTTTCCCTTGGCGGGAGGCATCATGCCCCACAGCTTGCAGATCACCTCGTTCTTATGCGTGGCGTAGAACCGATCCCACTCCGAGAAGAGGAGCTTGAAGATCCCCTCTTCGGCCTTCCTGAACTTATCTTTGAGCTCCTTCTCCTTAGCCACCTCTTGGAGGAGCTTCTTTCCTTCCTCGAGGAACTTCTCCGGATGCTTTAAGACCTCTTGTAATTCCTTTATGTTTCTCTGAGTCTCACTCCAAGTCGCAAGCGCTTGAGCTTTGAGGTCTAAGAGCTTTTCTATATGCTGGTTGAGCTCAAAGAGCTTATTATCGATCTCCTGAATGTCGGCGGCTCTCTTCTTTATCTCCTCGTCGATTCTGGAGATTTCCTGTTCGAGAAATTCTCGGAGCTCTTCATTTTGTGTTTGTGTGAGGAGATCCTGAAGCTTCGCTTTGATCTCCTCGAGCTTTCTCTTCTCATTCTCCAGAGCCTTCTGAATTCCCTTAAGGTAGCAGGTTTGAGCTTCTTTCTTTTTGATTTGAATGTCGAAGAATTCTACCGAGGGTTTGAGACCTTCGGCCCACTTTATGAGTTTCTGCTCCGCCGCTTTCCTCGCAAGTTGCAGGAGAATCTCATCTTGATCTTTTATTTGCTTCTCGATCTTCTCCTCCTTCTCATTGAGTTCTTTCTCGTAATCCTTGTAAAGCGGCGAGAGGATTTTGTCCAGGAAGGAGGCGAATTCCTTCGTGTTCTCATAGTACTTCTTTATCTTCTCGGGAACCTCATGAGATACGGATTCTCCGGCTTCTTTCGCCACTTTATCGGTCTTCTCGATTTGTTCGACAAGAGCGTTTATGGCCTTATCGGCCAGGAATTGAACGGCATTCTCTCCGCACTTCGTTATGCGCTCTATCTCCTTAAGCTCCTTTTCGAGGTTCTTCTTCGTCTCCTCAAGGGACTTTATCTGCTTTTCGAGCTTTTTGGCGTTGCTCTTCGCCTTGCGGAACTCGGCGAGGTAGGATTCCTTGAGCTTTTCCAATTCAAGAGGAATTCCCTTCTCGCTTCTTGCCCTGAGCGCCCATATGATCTCATCGTAATCTCGGAGGAGATCCAAAGCTCCCTCCTCCCAGAGCTTCTCTTTTGCATTCTCGAAGCTTTCGATCTCATCTCCGGACACTTCGGAGATGACATCCTCTATTCCTCCTTCGGGATTTCGGATGATCTCATCGAGAGCTTTAAGCAGGGACTCAAGCTCCTTGGCTCTGGCCTCCTCCTGAGCTCTCCTCGCTTTGAGTCTTGCTATGGATTCATCAAGCGACTTTATGGCGTGCTTGTAGGTGGAGATGATCTCGTAGTTGCGGGCGAAGAGCTTCGTCTTGGTCCAGGCAATTAGGGTCTTCCCCACCTCGCCGGAGAGGACGGCCTTCAGCTTCTCCGAGAGGTACTTCTTCACGCTCTCCCCGACCACCACCTTGGTGATCGCCTCGGCGGCTCCCTTGATCTCGGGGAGGAGGGAGCGAACTTCGGAGAGAGCGCCGCTCAGGGCGGCGGTGGCCTCGAGGAGGGCGGCCACCCCTCCGGATTCCATTGCGATCTGGACGACCTCGGGGATGGCGCGGGCGATGAGCTTTTGATCTCGATCTATCTTGGCGAGGAGCGCTTCCTCAAGCTCGTCGAGCTTTTCCACAAGATCCGCCATATCGTGCCTCGAGAAGGCCTCGACGCCGAAGGGGCGCCATTTCGCTTCGGGCAGGGAGCGGGAGGAGGAGGTCACAACGGGGCTCAAGGCATCCTTTACCTGAGAGATATCAGAAGCGCGAACAAGGAATACAGCCTCCTTGGTCTCCCCCGCCCATACATCTCCGAGCTTCACGACATCGGGGGAGAGGAGCTCCACCGCTCCCCTGATCCTCCTCACCCTCACCTCGACATCGCGGGCATCCCCCTCCTCGGCTATATTGGTCACCGCCACCTTGAATTCGTACAGGTTCTCCCCGGGCTTCCCCGCAGGCTCCACCATGTAGGAGATGAAGAGCTTGGGGGCGGGCTCCACGTAAAGCGCCTTCTCCCCCTCCCAGATGTGAACGAACTCCTTCCCTCCGACTTTGTAGGAGAGGAGGGCGTAGATGTAGATCGTGCGATCCGAATCGACCTCGGAGACCCCTTTCTTCGGCGTAAGCTCCATCCTCGCTTGGGTCTCGCCGAAGGGCGG
>CAYRBX010000090.1:0-4326 GCA_964422695.1 uncultured Dehalococcoidia bacterium | reverse complement strand
GGCGGGGGTCGGTGAGGGAGATGGGGAGGAAGAGGAGATCGGAGCGGGAGGCGATCTCATCTCTCGTCCTCTCGAAAAGGCAATCCGCGCAGATGAGGATTCCGACCCGCCCGAATGGAGTTGGGAAGGTCGCTCCCTCTCTCCCCTCTCTTATTCCCAGAGCTTTTTCCTCCGGCGTCGGATGGCGTTTGCGGTATCTCGTGATGAGCTCTCCCCGGCGGAAGACGAAGCAGGTGTTGTAGAAATCGCCGCCTTCCTTCTCGATAACGCTTCCGCCGATGATGTATCCGGGAAAGCGGAGGCTCGCCCTTCGGAGCATCTCCAAAGCCGGCCTTCCCGCCTCCTCATAGGCCTCTTCGATCGTCCACCTCCTCCGGAAATCACCTCCCGGAATCGAGAAGAATTCCGGGAGGACGAGGAAATCGGCTTCCGTTCGGATTATCGCCTCGAAAGCGGCCTTGAGGTTCTCCTCCGGATCCCCTCTGTCGAGCATCTGGTAGATCGCCACCTTCATCCCCAGTACTCCTTCCTTCTCGTCATGAGGAGGTAGAGGAAGAAGGGGCCGCCCAGAAAGGCCACCACGATCCCCACCGGAATTTCGGTCGGGGCGATCACGGTTCTTCCGAGGGTATCGGCGCCCAGAAGCAGGAGGGCGCCCACGACGGAGGAGGCGGGGAGGAGGAAGCGGTGATCTCCTCCGATGGCCATTCTCGCTATATGAGGGGACATGAGGCAGATGAAGCCTATGATGCCCGTGAAGCAGATGATCCCCGCGGTGATGAGCGAGCAGAGGATCATCACCATATTCCTCATCCTTCCCGTGTTCACCCCGAGGCTCCTCGCCACCTCATCTCCCGCGCTTATGGCGTTGAGATCCCAAGAATACCTGAGGAGGAGGGGGATGAGCGAGAAGGTGAGCGCGGAGATGATGAGCAATCTATCCCAGCTCGCGACCGTAAGGCTTCCGAACATCCAGTGAACGAGAGCGTGAAGCTCCTCTTTCCTCGCGATGTACTGAAGGAAGGAGGTCGTTGCGCTTATGATGTAC
Organism: uncultured Dehalococcoidia bacterium; assembly: GCA_964422695.1. Lineage (GTDB taxonomy): Bacteria > Chloroflexota > Dehalococcoidia > SZUA-161 > CAYRBX01 > CAYRBX01. Next base: position 3,278 of record CAYRBX010000090.1, on the reverse strand, counting down.
ATGATCGCTATCCCGGCTAAGATCAGAGTTTCGGCGGTCGTCCCCCGGAGCTTCGAGATCCCCAAGACCACGAAGGCCGTGATCATGGCGAACAGGAAGGCGTTCGCGACGATGAAGAACTTCCCGGGCCCGGCGATGCTCGCTCCCAGCACTATGGCGATCGCCGCTCCCAGAGCGGCGGCCGAGGAGATCCCCACGGTGAAGGGGGAGACGAGGGGGTTTCTCGTTATCCCCTGCATTCCCGCCCCCGCTATGGCCAATCCCGCTCCCGCGACCACGGCCGTGAGGATCCTGGGGAGGCGGAGCTGCCATACGATCGTCTCGGCAAGCCTCGATACCCCAAGATCAAGATGAAAGATCCTCGCCGCTATGGCTTTGGCCGCTTCTCCGGCTCCTATATGAGCGGCGCCGAGAGAACAGGCGAGAATCGAAAGCCCCGCAAGAGCAACAATCCCGCCGAAGATGAAGGCGAATTTCCTCGCCGTGAATTTCTCGTAAAGAGCTTTCACCTCGACCGCCCTTTCCGCCGGATCCCTCCTCATCTCCAGAACCTCGCGAGGATTCCGATCGCCGCGAGAACGAAGATGCTCCTCGATCCCACCGACATCCCCATAAGCTCAAGGCCGGGCCTCGGGCCGAAGATCCCAAGGTAGTGGGGGAGGAGCTGCCTTATATGAAGGGGGAAGGCGAGGAGGTAGCCCGAGAGGAGGCAGAGGATGACATCTCTGGCGGAGAGGAGGCCTTGGGAGAGCAGGGAGGCGGCCAGAGGATAAGAGGCTATGGGCGAGGCTATGTAGGCGGTTGTGATCACAAGGCCTTCGGGAGGGAAGGGGAGGAGGGAGGAGAGGGAGGAGAGCTTGAGGGCGAGGATCTCGAAGAGGCCCAGATCCGAGAGGATGAAGGACGCGAGGATCATCGGGATCATGATCCTCAGGATGCGGATGAGAGGCCTCCTGAACTCCCTCAAGCTCTCCCTCGCCGCCTCCCTGAAGGAAGGCCTTCGGGATTCAATTCTCATCTCCTCAAAGCAGGGCTTCGGCAGGAGGAGCCTTCCGGCGAGGAGGACCGAGAAGGTAACGGCCGCGTTTATCCCCACCCAAGTCGCGTAGTACATGAGCCCCACCGTTCCCAGAATCGGGATGAGAACCGGAAGCATATATCTTGATTCCATGAGGATGATGGGGAGGGCTCGGGAGAGGGAGGCGATGAAGAGCTCCCTCCTTCCGATGAGCTTCCTCTCGTAGAAATCCCGCAGCATGGCGGCCGCCGCCGAGGGGGAGAGGAAGGCCGAGAGGACCGCCGTCGAGCTCTGAGGGGAGAGGTGGGAGAGCCGGCAGATAGGGCGCACGAGGAAGGAGATCTTGGCGAAAGCCCCCGTCCTCTGCAGGAGCTCGGCCGCGAAGAGCGAGGCGGCGATGATGCCGGAGATCCGGGCGATATAAAGCAGAGCGAAATTTAAAGACCCCACTCCTCCCCTCAGCAAGGAGAAACCGGAACTATATACGGCTTTTGGAGCTGGGAGTGATTCAGAACGAAGGCCGAGACGCCGTACACCTCCCTTATGATCTCGGAGGTCAGAACCTCCTCCGGCCTTCCGGCGGCGAGGATCTTTCCCCTCTTGAGGAAGATGAGCTTATCGGAGAACCTCGCCGCAAGATTCAGATCGTGAATGGCGATAACGGCCGAAAGCCCTCTCTCCTTGACGAGCTCCTGTATGAGCTTCATGACCTCGAGCTGATGGCGCAAATCGAGATTGCTTGTGGGCTCGTCCAAGAGCAGCACCTCCGGCTCCTGCGCCAAGGCCCTTGCTATGAGCACCTTCTGCCTCTCCCCTCCGGAGAGCTCATCGAAAAACCTCCCCGCGAGCTCCTCAAGCCTCAAAGATACGAGGATCTCGCTCACGATCTCCTTATCCCTCTCGCCCACCCTCCAGCTTATGTAGGGCTTCCTCCCCAGGAGCACGGCGTCGAAGACGGTGAGGTGAAGGGTCTGAGGGGAGCTCTGGGGGACGTAGCCCACGAGCTTGGCGATCTCCCGCGAATCGAAATCCCCGATTTCCCTTCCGTCGATCATCACAACTCCCATCTTGGGCTTGAGGATCTTCCCTATGCATTTAAGGAGGGTCGTCTTCCCCGATCCGTTGGGCCCCACAAGGCTTGCCACCTCCCCCGCCCCAACCTTCACTTCCACATCCTCCAAGGCCCGAAAGCTCCCATAATCAAAGCTTACACCCCTCACCTCGATCTTCATCTCTCCCCTCCCTCCAAAATCCTCATATTTTCGCCAAGGCGAAGAGGAATAAGAGGGCGATGGCATTTCTTATCGTCGAGGAAAGGCTTAAAAGCTCTGTTCCGATTCTGAGGCCGAAGATGCCGATGTAATAAGGGAAAAGGAATCTCAGGGCGGTGAAGAGAGAGGTGAGGATATTCCCGGCGAGAAGGGAGAGGATAACGCCTTTCGCGCTTATCTCGCCGGAGGCCATGAGGCTTGCCGCGACGGCCGAAGCTGCGGCGAGATTCCCGAATTGCGCCGAGATGATTCCTATTCCGGAGGGAGGTATGGGAAGTCTTGAAGCCAATCCCTGAAGATGAAGGGAGAGGAGGTCGAAGGCTCCGGCCTTTATGAGAATGCAGGATGCGATCATCGCCGGGATCGTCCAAAGGCAGACACTCTTCATCGTGGGGAGCGCGCTCTTGAAGCTCTTTATCGCAGCTTCCCTCAAAGGAGGAGCTTTTTGAGCGGGCGTTTCGAAGCATGAGCTCACTCCTCTCGTTTCTTTCTTTCCGAGAAGCGCTCTTCCGGCCGCCATGATGAGAAGCGTCTTCACAAGCCCTATGAGAACCAAAAGCAGGAAGTAGAGAAGGCCCACAAATCCCAAGAGGGGAAGCAGAATGGGAAGCATGGGGCGCCAGTGCATGACTATGGCCGGGAACGAATTGAGCAGTGAGGCGATGAAGAGCTCTCTTTTGCCGATGAAGCCGCGATTGAAGTATTCCGCAAGCATCGAATTCGCTGCGGCCGGAGATACGAAGGTCGTGAGGAAACTCACCCCGCATTCTTCGGGAAGCCGGGCGAATTTCACTATGGGTCTTGCGACGAAGGAGATCTTTTTCGCCGCTCTCATTTCCACCAAAAGCTCCGCAGCCCATATGCCCAAGATCATAAAGGGGAGGCTTTTTCGGAGGAGCTTCCCCGCAAGCTCCAATCCCAAAACAAAGAATTCCACGGCTCACTTCTCTCCTCTCCAAGGACGAGGATAAGCGTAAATGCCTCTGTAT
>CAYRBX010000089.1:0-4385 GCA_964422695.1 uncultured Dehalococcoidia bacterium | reverse complement strand
GGCGATTCCCGTGATGGTGCCCCCCGTGCCCACTCCCGCCACCACCACATCCACCTTCCCGTCGGTATCCCTCCATATCTCCTCGGCGGTGAGATGATGAGCTTTCGGATTGGCCGGATTTCGGAATTGATCGGGCATGAACGCTTTTGGGAGGGAGGCGGCGATCTCCTGAGCTCTCCTCACCGCTCCCATCATCCCCTCTTCGGCGGGAGTGAGAATCACTTCCGCTCCGAAAGCTTCCATGAGCTTCTTGCGCTCCCGCGACATCCCCTCGGGCATGGTGATCACGAGCTTGTACCCCTTGACGGCGCAGACGAAAGCGAGGGCGATTCCCGTGTTGCCGCTTGTGGCCTCGATGATCACGGTCTCCTTATCCAGAACTCCTCTCCTCTCGGCTTCCTCTATCATGGCTATTCCTATTCGATCTTTCACGCTTCCGCAGGGATTGAAGAATTCGAGCTTCGCTACGATCTCCGCGGGAAGGCCTCTTCCGATCTTCTCAAGCCTCACAAGAGGGGTGTTGCCCACAAGTTCGGTGATACTGCGGGCGATTCGCATTTACATCCTCTCCGGAGCGCTTATTCCGAGAATCCCCAAGATCTTCCTCAAGGCGATTTGCGTTGCCCTCACGAGCTTGAGCCTTGCTCCCGTAAGCTCCGCATCTTCGCTTATCACCCGGCATTGCTTGTAGAACTGATGGAAAACGGTTGCGAGATCAAGAGCATAAAAGGGGAGGTGATGGGGCTCGAGGTTTTTCGCCGCCATCTCGATGATCTCGGGGAGGAGAACGAGCTTCTTTATGAGAGCGATCTCCGAATCATGAGTGAGGAGGCTCACATTTCCATCTCCTCTCTCCACCTCAATTCCCTTTTCTCTCGCGTTTCGCAGAATTCCGGCGATTCGAGCATGAGCATATTGAATGTAATAAACGGGATTATCTTCGGATTGTTTGCGCGCGAGCTCAAGATCGAAATCGAGCTGGCTTTCGGGAGATCGGGAGAGGAAGAAGAAGCGGCACACATCTCTTCCCACTTCCTCCACCAATTCCCTCAGGGTTATGACCTCGCCCCGGCGCTTGGAGAACTTGATCTGCTCCTCTCCTCTTCGCAAATTCACCATCTGGGTGATGATAATCGAAAGCCTCTTCGGATCCACCCCCAGAGCCTCAACGGCGGCTCGGAGCCTTGAGACATGTCCCATATGATCGGCCCCCCAGATGTTTATCACCCTGTCGAAACCTCGAACGAGGAATTTGTTGTAATGATAAGCTATATCGGTTCCGAAATACGTCGGCTTTCCGCTCGCTCGAACGAGCACATTATCTTTATCTTCGCCCAGAGCCGATGATGCGAACCATAAAGCTCCTTCTTTTCGAACGAGAAATCCTTTCTCCTCGAGGATTTCAAGAGCTTTTCGGAAATCCTCTCCATCCAGAAGGCTTTGCTCGCTGAACCAAACATCAAATCTTATCCCCAGAAGCTCAAGATCTCTCTTTATCTCCTCAAGAACTTTGGAGATCCCCAGCTTTCCTATCCTAACGATCGCCTCCTCTTCGGATGCGATTTCGGAGAGGCGAATGAATTTATCACCTTCTTCTTCGACGATCTTCCGGGCGAGATCCACAAGATACTCTCCTTGGTATCCATCCGACGGCATCTCATACGGAAGGCCGAGCACCTGCTTGTATCGAGCGTAGAGGGAGCGGGAGAAGGCCTCGATCTGGCTTCCGGCGTCGTTGATGTAATATTCTCGAACGACCCTGTATCCGGCGGCGGCGAGGAGGTTCGCCAAAGTATCTCCGAGAACGGCCCCTCTTCCATGCCCTATGTGAAGAGGGCCTGTGGGGTTCACGCTTACGAACTCGACTTGAACGAGGCTTCCCCCTCCGAGATCGAGATTCCCGAATTCCTCTCCTCTCCTTAAGATCTCCTCCACCTGCCGGACGAGCCAATCTCGGCTCAGGGTGAAGTTGATGAAGCCGGGAGGGGCGATCTCGACCTTCTCTATCTCCTCAAGCGGGGGGAGGAGATCGACGATCTTGTGGGCGATCTCCAGGGGATTTCTCCTCAAAGCCCTCCCCATTCGGAGGGCGATGGTGGAAGCGTAATCTCCGTAAACGGGATTTGAAGGGCGTTCCACCAGCGCTTCGATCGCTCCGGCCGAGGGGATGAAGCCCTCCCTCTGCATCTCCCCCAAAGCGCGTTGAATCGCCTCCTCGATCTTCCTCCTCACGAGCATATCGCTCACCCCCATTCCTTCAGCTCCATACGGCCTCGCTCCTCCAGAACCTCTCAAGCTCGCGGGAAAGCCTCCTGTGCTCCTCCTTGGCGAGCTGCGGATCCTCCCGGAGCAGGATCTCCGCTTCCCGCTGCGCCGCCTCCAGGATGGGGAGGTCGGTGAAGGCGGCCATCTTGAGATCGGGCATTCCGCTCTGCCTCGTGCCGAAGAACTCCCCCGGCCCTCTGAGCTTGAGATCCTCCTCGGCCAAAGCGAATCCGTCCTGAAGGCGTTCGAGCAGCGAGAGCCTCTTTATCGCCTCCTCGGAGGGATGCTCGGGAATGAGGAAGCAGAAGCTCTGATGCTCGCTCCTCCTCACCCTGCCGCGGAGCTGGTGAAGCTGAGCCATTCCGAAGCGCTCGGCCCCTTCGATCAGGATGACGGTGGCGTTCGGCACATCCACCCCCACCTCCACGACCGAAGTCGAGACGAGGATATGATACCTCCCCTCTCTGAACTCGCGCATCACCTTCTCCTTCTCCGCGGGCGACATGCGGCCGTGAAGGAGTCCAAGGCGCAAGTCGGGGAAAACTTCCCGGCGGAGGCGCTCGTACTCGGCCGTCGCGCCTTTGAGCTCAAGAGCATCCGATTCCTCCACGAGCGGGTAGATGATGAAGGCCTGATGTCCCTTCTCGACCTCCCGGCGAATGAAGCGGTAGACCTCCTCGCGGTGGGAGGGGGAAAGCCACCGGGTCTTCACCTCCTTCCTTCCGGGGGGAAGCTCGTCGATGATGGAGAGATCGAGATCTCCGTAGAAGGTTAAAGCGAGGGTGCGGGGGATGGGGGTGGCGCTCATGACGAGGAGATGAGGCCTTCTGCCCTTCTCCCACAAGGCCAGCCTCTGCATCACGCCGAATCGATGCTGCTCATCGACGATGACCAGGCCGAGGTTTTTGAACTCAACTCCTTTCTGAATGAGAGCGTGAGTTCCTATGATGATATCCACCTCCCCCGAGCTTACAAGCCTCCTTATCTCCTCCTTGCTTCTCTGAGAGATCCCCCCTACAAGAAGGCCGATGCGGAGGGGGAGGGGATGCCGGGCTCTGCGAACGAAGGAGGAGGAATCGGAGGCGCCGAGGAGGGAGCAGATGTTCTCGAAGTGCTGCTGAGCGAGCACCTCCGTGGGAACCATGAGGGCCGCCTGAAAGCCGCTGGCCGCCGCGTAGATCATGGCCGCCAGAGCCACCACGGTCTTCCCGCTTCCCACCTCCCCCTGAAGGAGCCGGCACATGGGCTTGGGGGCGCGCAGATCGCTCAGGATCTCATCGAGCACCCTCTCCTGAGCTCGGGTGAGAGGGAAGGGGAGGAGATCGAGGAACTCCCTGACCGGCTCGAGCTCCCCTCTGAATACGGGCCCGGCCCCCTCCTCCTGCCACTCCATCTTCTTCTTCCGAAATCCGAGCTGCAGCAAGAAGAGCTCATCGAAGGCAAGCCTCCTCTTGGCGAGATCCCAAGCCTCCCTGCTCTCCGGAAAGTGGATTTGGGAGAGGGCGTCGGGGAGATCGAGGAGCTCCTCCCTTCTCTTCACCTCTTCGGGGAGGAAATCCTCAATCCAGGGAAGCCATGTATCGAGCGCCTCCTTCATGATGCGCCTCATCTGGCGGGGGTGCAGCCCTTCGGTGAGAGGGTAGACGGGGACGAGCCTTCCGGTATGTATGAGCTCTTCCTCCTCCGAATTGAGGATCTCGTATTCGGGAGAGCTGAAGACCTTCCTCCCCTTCCAGAGATTCACCTTCCCGCTTATAACCACTCTCGAATTCACTTTGAGCTTCTTGGCCAGAAAGGGCTGATTGAACCAGATCACCCTCACGGTTCCGGTCTCATCTCCCACTATGGCTTCGGTGCTCTTCCTTCCTCCCAGAACCTTCTCGGCGGCCTCCCAGATCGTGCCCACGACCGTCTGCTCCCGCCCGACCTCGAGCTTCGCGATGGGCTTTATATCGCTGTAATCGAGATGGCGTCTGGGGAAGAGGTAGAGGAGATCTCTCACCGTTCTGACTTCAAGCCTCTCGAGCTTCTGCGCCGTCTTGGTGCTTATCCCCTTGATGATCGTCACCGGATCGTCGAGAGAGCCGGGAGGGCGCGAGCTCTTCGGGGAGGGGAGGGGG
>CAYRBX010000088.1:0-4392 GCA_964422695.1 uncultured Dehalococcoidia bacterium | reverse complement strand
GCTCTGGGAGGGCTTGCGGCCTTGCTCCTGGCGGCCGCCTCCCTCGGATCGGCGAAGGTGGGGATGAGGGAGGTGGCGGGAGCTCTCGGGGAGAGGCTCTTTCACCTCGATCTTGTAAGCGATAAGGTGGAGACGATCGTGTGGGATATAAGGCTTCCCCGCGTAGCGCTGGGGGTGCTCGCGGGAGCGGGGCTTGCCATCTCCGGAACGGCGATGCAGGGGATAATGCGCAATCCCCTCGTGAGCCCCTACACCATCGGGATAGCCTCCGCAGCGGCCTTCGGAGCCTCAATCGCCATCGTCCTCGGGGCGGGGCTTGTGGGCTCCGAAAAGTACATCGTCATCACAAACGCCTTCATCTTCGCCCTGCTGGATGCGATACTCGTTTACGGCCTTGCGAGGATAAAGGGAATGAGATCGGAGACCCTTATCTTGGCGGGCATAGCTTTGATGTACCTCTTCTCCGCCGGCACCTCCATCCTCCAGTACATCGCCACCGAGGAGGAGCTTCATGCGGTGGTTCACTGGCTTTTCGGAAGCCTCACCGGAGCGAGCTGGGAGAACGTGCTGGCGGTTCTCATCATCCTCGCGGCCTGCCTCCCCCCTCTCATGAGGCATTCGTGGGATCTCAACGCCATGCTCGCCGGAGATGAGACCGCCGCGGCTCTGGGGGTGAACGTGGGGAGGGTGAGAACCCTTATCCTCTTCTTCTCCACCCTCCCCGTCGCCGCCATCATCTGCTTTACCGGGATTATAGGATTCGTGGGGCTTGTGGCCCCGCATATAGCCCGGATGCTCATCGGAGCCGATCACCGATTCCTCCTCCCCTCCTCCTCCATCCTCGGGGCGCTCCTGCTCCTCGGAGCCGATACGCTGGGAAGGACCGCCTTTCAGCCGACGGTTATCCCGGTGGGGATAGTGGTCTCGTGCGTGGGGGTGCCGTTCTTCCTCTACCTCATCCTGAGGGAGAGGAGGGAGTACTTCCGATGAGGCTGGTGGTGAGGGGAGTGCATTTCAGCTACAGGAGCGAGCCCGTCCTCAGGGATGTGTGCTTGGAGGTGGGAGAGGGGGAGGTGGTGAGCCTCGTGGGCCCCAACGGCTCGGGGAAGACGACGCTCCTCAAATGCATAAGCCGGATCCTGAAGCCGAGGAAAGGGGTCATTCTGCTCAACGGAAGTGAGCTTGGAAAATTTAGCTCGAAGGAGCTCGCCCGCATCTTGGGCTATGTCCCCCAGAGCTCCCCGAGCTCCTTCCCCCTCACGGTCTTCGAGACGGTTCTCCTCGGCCGAAAGCCCTATATACGCTGGAAGCTCTCGCGAAGGGATAAGGAGATCGTGCACAACATCCTGAGGCTCATGGAGCTCGATAAGCTGGCCCTGAGGATGTTCGGCGAGCTCTCCGGAGGGCAGAGGCAGAAGGTGCTCATAGCAAGAGCTCTGGCGCAGGAGCCGGAGGTGCTGCTCTTGGACGAGCCCACAAGCAACCTCGATCTTCGGCATCAGATAGAGGTCCTGCAGCTCATCGCCGATATAGTTCGGGAGAGGAAGCTCTCCGCGATAATGGCCATACACGATCTCAATCTCGCTTCGATGTTCTCCGACAAGATAATAATGCTCAGGGAGGGCAGGATTTACGCCGCGGGAAAGGGGGAGGAGGTTTTGAATCCCGAGAACATATGGGAGGTTTACGGGGTCAGGGTGATGATAAGCCGCGAATCGGGGAGGCCTTACATCATCCCCCTGAACACGAAGAGAGGGTATGAGGGCGGATAAGCCCGTTCGGAGGATCATCTCCCTGGCTCCATCCCTCACCGAGACCCTGTTCTTCTTGGGATTGGGGGAGAAGGTGGTGGGGGTGACAGAGCAGTGCGATTTCCCCCCGGAGGCGAGGGAGAGGGAGAAGGTGGGATCTTTCGCAAGGCCCGATTTGAAGAGGATCTCAAAGCTCAAGCCGGATCTCATCCTCGCTCTGAGCAGAATTCACGAGAAATTCCTGAAGGAGGCGAGCAGGGAGGGCCTTCCCGTCCTCGCCGTCCCCGGAGCAAGGAGCGTGGAGGATATCCTCCGCCTGATGGAGGAGATAGCGGATATCGCGGGGGAAGGGCGGGGCAGAGCTCTCGTCGGCCTCCTGAGGGAGAGGCTCGGGGCGATCCGGGAGAAGGTGAGAGCGCTTCCTCCCCCGCGGGTATTCCGCCTGATGACCGAAGACCCCATCATCGCCCCCACCCGCTCGTCCTACCAGTGGGATGCGATAAGGCTCGCCGGGGGCATGCCCATGCCCTTGGAGTTCGAGGAGCCCTACACTTCGGTGAGATTGGAGGAGGTCGTGAGATTTGATCCCGAGGTTATCCTGAGCTGCGGCGTGAGGGAGGGGGAGGAGAGGCGGAAGTGCCCGGGATGCCGGGCGCAGAGCCCTCCCTGCCGGAGGAGGACGGAGGAGATCGGAAGACGGGAGGGGTGGAGGGAGACCTCGGCGGCGAGGGAGGGGAGGATCTACCCCATCCCGTGCGAGCTCATCTGCCGCCCCGGCCCCAGGCTTGTGGATGGGATCGAGTACATGTCGAGATTATTTCATCCCGAATGCGCGAGATGATAGCGTGCGAGGAGCTCACGAAAGTATACGGGAAGATAAGGGCGCTCGACGGGCTCAGCCTCAGGGTGGAGAGGGGGGAGATCTTCGGCTTCCTGGGGCCCAACGGGGCGGGGAAGACCACCGCCATTCGCATTCTCACCACCCTGACGAAGCCGACCTCGGGGCGCGCGTGGGTGGACGGCTTCGATGTGACGGCTCAGCCATCGGAGGTGAAGAAGAGGATCGGAGTGGTGCAGCAGCACCTGAGCCTGGACAGGGAGCTCGCCGTGTGGGAGGTCTTGGAGCTTCACGCCCGGCTGCACGGCCTCAAGCCCCCGGAACGACGCAGGAGGATCGAGGAGATGCTGGATTACGTGGAGCTTAAAGATCACGCTCATCGCAAGGTCGAGGAGCTCTCGGGAGGGATGAAGCGAAGGCTCATGATCGCGCGAGCTCTCCTCCACCGCCCAAAGCTCATCCTCCTCGACGAGCCCACGGTGGGATTGGACGCCCGGACGAGAAGGAAGCTCTGGGAGCTCATAAGAAGGCTCAACGCCGACGGCGTCACGGTATTCTTAACCACGCATTACATCGAGGAGGCGGAGTCCCTCTGCCACCGCGTGGGCATCATCCACCGGGGAAGGCTCGTCGCCCTCGCCGAGCCCTCGGAGCTCTGCCGCCGCCTGGGCTCGGTGACCGTGGAGATCTTCTCCGACGGGAGGGTTTCCTGCCGCCATTTTCGAGATGCCGAGGAGGCGAGGGCTTTCATCCAAAGCCTCCCTCCGGAGGTCAAGAGCATCACCATGAGGAAGACCAATCTGGAGGATGTCTTCATCGAGCTCACCGGAAGGAGGATCGAAGATGATCAAGATCCTGAGGGATAGCTATTCGATCTGGTGGGCCGATCTCAGGATCCTGAGGCATCTGTGGACGAGGTTCCTCGTAACAAGCCTCACAAGCCCGATCCTCTACCTTCTTGCCTTCGGCTTCGGCTTGGGGAGGAGGATCGAGGTCGGGGATATAAGCTATCTTGAATTCGTGATCCCCGGAATTATAGCTTTGACCGCCATGAACACGAGCTTCAACGGAGCGGGAATGAAGCTAAATGTGGATCGGCTCTACTACAAGTGCTTCGATGAGATCCTGATGGCTCCCGTAAGCCCCGCCGCGGTGATCCTCGGAAAATCCCTCATAGGCGTGTTGAGAGGGCTCTTCATATCCTCTGCCTTCCTCCTCATCGGCCTCGGCCTCTCCTCGATGAGGATAACCCCTCTCTTCATCCTGACTCTTCTTATCACCTGCTTCACCTTCTCCTTCATGGGGGTTCTGGCCGCCCTCCTTGCGAGATCCCATCAGGATATGGCCACTCTGAGCAGCGTCATCCTCATGCCCATGACTTTCCTCGGGGGAACCTTCTTCCCCCTCGAGAATCTCCCCCGCTGGCTTGGGGCGATCCTCCACCTCATGCCCCTCACCTACGCGAGCGAGTGCCTCCGGGCGGAGGCCTTGGGGAGGCCTTTCCCCTGGCTTTCATTACTTGTGCTTGCGGGCTTCGGAGCGATCTTCTTCTTCGCCTGCATTCTGGCGCTCCGGAGGTGCACCTCATGAGGCGGGGGCTTCGAACGGGCTATACAACCGGAGCTTGCGCCGCCGCGGCCGCCAAGGCGGCCGCCCTCGCCCTAATCCTGGGGAGGCATGTTGAGGAGGTCGAGATCCTGCTCCCCACAGGGGCGAAGGCGCGTTTCAGAATTCATCGCCTATCTTGCGGCGAAGATGAGGCTTTCTGCTCGGTGATCAAAGATGCGGGAGATGATCCCGATG
>CAYRBX010000087.1:0-4429 GCA_964422695.1 uncultured Dehalococcoidia bacterium | reverse complement strand
TGTGATGAGAGTTGAGAGGGCGAGCTCTCGCATCGCTCGAATAAGCCTTTCCCCACCGATCCCCGGCTTTGAGGATTTCCTTCAGTGTTATGTGATCTCGGGGGAGAGGAAGGCCCTCGTGGATGTGGGCACCTCCGCAACCCTCCGGGAGCTCATCGGAGGATTGAGGGAGCTCGGAATCGAGCCTCGGGATATCGATTACATCTTCATCTCTCACATTCACATAGACCACGCCGGAGGGTTGGGGGAATTCCTGCATCTCGCCCCTCAAGCGAAAGCCATCGTTCACCCGCAGGGGATAAAGCATCTCATCGCCCCTCAGAAGCTGTGGGAGGCGAGCCTCAAGGCTCTCGGGGAGATCGCCCTCAAGTACGGGCCCATAGCGCCTTGTGCGGGAGAGCGTCTTGTTCCCGCCGAAGAGGGAATGGAGATAGATTTGGGAGGGCCTCTCGTTCGCGTCCTCTTCACCCCCGGACACGCTCCTCATCATCTGAGCTTCTGGGAGGAGAGGGAGAAAGCGCTCTTCATCGGCGAGGCCGGAGGCGTTTACCATCCCGAGATCGACGCCCTCCGCCCCGCCACCCCTCCTCCTTTCGATTTCGAGGTGATGAGAAGCTCCCTCGAGAAGCTGTCCACCCTTCAAGCTCGAATGATCCTCTACGGTCATACGGGAAGCGCTTCCGGTGAGCTTCGGACTTTAAAGCGATTTGAAGAACAGCTCAGCTTGTGGATCCAAATCCTATCTTGCGCTCTGGCTCAGAGGAAGGGAGAGGAGGAGATCCTCGAGATGCTGTTTCGTGAAGATGAGGAGATCGCCAAATTGAAAGCCCTCCCTTACGAGAAGATGAACCGGGAATTGTTCTTCCTGCGCAACAGCCTTTCCGGCTTCCTCGGCTACCTCAGCGGTAGTAGATGAGCATGAGGTAGCCCAGATCCTCCAGATATATCAATCCCATGATCTTCATTCCGCTCCTCTCGAATTTGAGCCATCTCACGATCTTGGCGAGCTCATCGGCCACATCTTCGGCTTGATTTGAGGGGATCTCGAAGTGGCGCAATTTGGGGTAGAGATCCGCATCTCCCATCTCTCACCTCTCCATCCCGAAACTTTTAAACCCCCGGAGGGGGATGCAAATTCTAAGGTAAGAGGATATCTTTCCGAGATCCAGTTTTCGGAAAGTTCAGATGGGGCGCATCTCCAAGATCCTGTCGAAGCGGAAGGTGCGCCGCCCGCCGCACATCCTGCAGAAGGCGATGAGGTAGATGTATCCCCTGTAGCACACGACCTCCAGAGGCTCGATAATTCGAACCGTCTCCCTCCCCAAGAAGGAGAGGTAGCGGATTTGAAGAGGCCTTCCGGAGCGAACGGCCTCCTCAACCGCGGGAGGGAGGATGAGGGCGTCGGGCCTCGGGAGGGGGATGTCCCCCTGGAGCTCCAAGAGCTCTCCGAGGCGGATTATCCCCTCCTCTCTGAACCTCCTGAGGAAGAGGCGAAAGATCTCCTTTGTGGTCTCCACGTCCACCATGGCGCGATGCCATCCTCTCATCTCCACGCCGAGCTCATAAGCTATGGAGGCGAGGCTGTAGCTCCGGAAGGAAAAGCGAGATCTTGCAAGCCTTAAAGTGCAGAGCACGGGATTTTGAAGCTGTGGCAATTTCAATTCGGCGAGCTGAAAGGCCAGAAAGCTCATATCGAAGGGAGCGTTGTGAGCCACGATGACCGAATCCCCGATGAAGCCGATAACCTCCTCTGCGATCTCCCCGAATTTGGGAGCCTCTCGCACCATCTCATCGGTTATGCCGTGAACGGCGCGCGCTCCGGGAGGAATGGGCCGCTCCGGATTCACCAGAGTGGAGAAGGCGTCGAGGGTTTCGTTCTCCCTCCACTTGAGCAGGGCGATCTCGCAAATTCGATCTCCGAAATGAGGCCTGAGCCCCGTGGTCTCGACATCGAGGAAGCAGAAGGTGGTATCGGAGATCCTCCGCTCTCTGAGCTCCTCCCTCATCTCCTTTCAGGGGCCTTGTTGCTCGCCCAATTCCTGCCGCTGTGAGAGGCCGAAGTTCTTCGCGGCCAGGACGAGATCGTAGATATCCACCACTCCGCTCGCATCGAGATCTCTTGAGGAGCCGGGCTCGGCTATCTTTCCGAATCTCAAAGCTATAAACCCGAGATCCCTCTCATCTACTCGGAGATCCCCATTTACATCTCCAGCTCTGAGGACGAGATCTATCTCCTTTTCTTCGAAGACCTCAAGGGGCGAGATCCTCGCGGGAAGGAAGCCCCAGTGCTTTGCTTCAAGCGTGTAATAATCTCCGGTGTAAACGTTTTCGAATTCGAACCGGCCGGAGGAGTCGGTGAAGACGGTGCCGTGGTAGGGGTAGAGGGAGACCTCGGTTCCGCTGTGATCCGTCCTCCCCTCAAGTATCACCCTCCCGAACACCTTAACGAAAGCTCCCTTCGTCTCAAACCAAGAGGAGCAAACCTCCACCATCTTATTGCCCACGATATCCTCCCCCTCCTCCACCACGATATAATACCTGCGCTTGGGCTTGAGCTCCTCCTCGGGATAAAGCTCCGCCACCACACCTCCTTCATGCCACCTGATGGAACATGCGACCTCCTCCCCCTCAGGCGAGCCCTCTCTCAGGGAGATCTTCGTGGCCGAAGTGTTCATGTATTCGGTGAAGCCGATGTAAATTCTGGGGCGAAGGTCGACATCACAAGCTTCATTCGGAGGATTTACAAAGCTCACCTGAGGAGGAGTGAGATCTACCTCAAAGGAGAGAGGAGCCGAAAAATCGGAGATCCAGTTCCCCGCCTTATGCCTTGCCTTCACGATATAACTTCCCTCAGCAAGGGAGCCCAAATTCAAGCTCCATGTTCCATCGGGCTCAACTTCGGCCTCTCCTACCTTCCTTCCGTTCAGGAAGACCTCCACAGAAGCTCCCGCCTTCCCCCTTCCCTCGATCACAAGCTCCCCCGGCCCCACCTTGGGCATGGCTTCGAAATCCGGCTCCGTGATCTCGGGTGCCGGAAGAGGAAGGATCTCGAGCACCTCCTTCTCTGTTGCGGAGCTTATGAGGTTTCCGAAGATATCCGAGAACTTGATCTTTATCGTGAGGAGGGGATCTCCGGGATTCAGAGCTTTGAATTTGAAAACCGCGATCTTCCCCGATGCGGGGTTCTCGGGAGTTCCGAGGGAGGGAAGAGGCGCCACAAGCCTTCTTCTCGAGAAGAGCACGCCTCCGTAAACCGCTTTCTCCAGACCTCTTTCCCTTTTGATGAGAAGGCCATCTCTCCTTGTGAGGACGGCCGCCTCGGGGAAGGGCATGCCCTGCTTGCGTTCGAAAGCGGGATCCACATAGGGGGCGACGGCGACTTCGGGGATGCCGGAAGCTCGGGAGATGAAGTTCAGAGCTCCTTCGGCTCTTATGAGCTTGAGCATATCGGGGGGATAGGAGATCTCGACGGCGTAAGCCCAAGCGGAGTGCAGGCCTCCAACCTCCACGGAGATCTCGAACCCCTCTCCAACTTCTATCTCCTCGGGAACCTCAAGCTCGATCTCCGGGTTCGCCGGAGGAGCTTGGGAGGAGGTGAATTCCGGATATCGCTGCGGGGTTGAGGGGATGTAGGCTCCGGCTATGGCGATATCGCAGATATCCACCATGCCGTCGAAGTTGTAATCGTATTTGAGGAAGCCGGCGCCTTCGGCGAAATAGGAGCGGAAGATGGGAGCAAGATCGTCTATTTCAATTCTGTAATCTCCGTTCGCATCTCCGGGAAGGAGCGTTATCTCTCCGATGTTCTCCTTCGCAGGCGAAGGGGTGAGGCCAGCCGGAATGATCATATACCCGGGAAGCTCGCATGTGAAGTAATGAAAATCGTAAACGAGTTTGTCGAATACGAACGAAGGAGTCTGAGGCCCCTCGGGAGGCGGAGCCTTTCGGGTGTAAAGCTCGGTCTCCTTCTGCATGCTTGCGGCTTTGAGCTTTATGGGGAGCTCGGAGCCTGCGGGGAGGTAAGTAGAGCCTACCTTCACCAAGATCGTCGCTTTCTGCCAGTGTCGGGATCCTCGAACGTAGATCTTCCCGCTTTCCTCCTCCTTCACTCTCTCCCTTCCCTCGCCGTCGAAGAGCTTTATTCCCGAAGCCGAAATGTCGAAGATCCAGCCCTCCTCGGGAACCCCGGCTTCCGAAGAGAGGGAGGCCTTGAAGACCAAGGTGAAGAGCGCGCCGTCCCCCCTAACTTCCCCTTCCCCCACCTCCCTGTACTTCACGATCGTCACCTCGCCCTGCTTTATGATCCTCTTCTCGAGCACATCTCCCCCGAGAATTCCGGGAAGCACATCTTCGATCTCGACGATGAAGGGAGGATCGGCTCTCGGGATCTCAAGCTCCGCTCTGACCTCCTTTATCCCCGGAAGGTTCT
>CAYRBX010000086.1:0-4456 GCA_964422695.1 uncultured Dehalococcoidia bacterium | reverse complement strand
GGCGATCTCGGAGGCGAGGGGAAGGGCGGCGGTCCAAGTGCAGGCGGCGGCCATCCCCTGAATCATCCGAGCCCATAAGAGCTCCCCGAAGGTCGAAGCTCGAATGAAAACAAGAGAGCATCCGGCCAGAAGCCCCATTCCCAAAAGGATGAACTTCTTCCTCCCCCATCTGTCCACGGCCTCGCCGAAGGGGAGGAGGGCGAGGAGCTGAACGAGAGCGTAGGAGGCGAAGAGGAAGCCCGCCTCCTCCCTCCCTATGCCGAGCTTCTCCTGATAATGAGGCATGAGGGGGATCACGATGCCGTAGCCCATCATATCGGTGAAGATGATCCCGGAGAGGAGGAAGAGGATCGCGCTTCTTCTCATCTCCTCTCATATGGTATTCTGAAAGCGGCGATTCCTCCGGAGGTGGCGGATGAAAGCCGTGGTGCTCGCCGCCGGAGAGGGGAGGAGGATGAGGCCTCTCACTTGGACGAGGCCCAAGGCGATGCTCCCGATGGCGGGAAAGCCCATACTGGAGCACCTGCTCATCAACCTCAGGGAGGCGGGAATTCGGGATCTCATCTTCGTCGTGGGGTATTTCGCGGATAAGGTGAGGGAGCATTTCGAGAGGGGAGAGAGGTGGGATGCGAGAATAGAATACGTGCTTCAGAAAAGGCAGCTCGGAACGGCCGATGCCTTAAGGCAGGTGAGGGAGCTCTTGAGGGAAGAGGTTTTTCTTGTGATCAACGGAGATGTGATCGTGGGAGCGGAGGATATAAGGAGGATGATCGAAGGAAAGCCTCCTCTTGTGGGGCTTCATCGAGGATCCCCCAAGGAGGAAGCCGGATTTGCGGAGGTGAGAGGAGATAAAGTGCTTCGAATTTGGGAGAAAACGGAAGTTCGAACCCCTCTTGTAAACACCGGAGTTTACCTTTTGAATCGGGAGATCTTCGATGCTATAGAGAAGATCGATCTTTCCCCCAGAGGGGAATATGAGCTCACTGACGCCCTTCAAATTCTCGCTCAAGACGGAAAATTGAGATGGATTGAGATCGAAAAGTGGAGCGATTTCTCCTATCCTTGGGATCTTCTCGGCGGAAATGAGCTTCTGCTCGAGAACATCCAAGCAGAGATCCTCGGGGAGGTGGAGGAAGGGGCGATAATAAGGGGGAAGGTTCGAATCGGAAGGGGAACGATTGTGAGAGCCGGATCTTATATCATAGGGCCTGTTCTGATAGGTGAGAATTGCGAGATCGGCCCCAATTGCTTCATAAGGCCTTTCACTTCGATCGGAGATAACTGCCATATAGGAGCGGCTTGCGAGGTGAAAAACTCCATCATCATGAGGGGAACCAAAATCCCTCATCTCAATTACGTGGGGGATAGCATAATCGGAGAGGATTGCAATCTGGGGGCCGGAACGAAAATAGCGAATTTGCGCCTTGATGGGAGAAATGTGAAAGTTCAGGGAAGAGATACGAGAAGAAAGCTCGGAGCCATAATAGGAGATAAGGTCAAAACCGGAATAAACGTCACCATAAATGCGGGAACTCTCATCGGGCCGGAGACTTTGATCGGCCCCGGAATTTCGGTGAGCGGAGTGATCGAGCCCAACTCCAAGATCCTCTGAAGAGGTGAGAGAATGCCGCAAGCCGTAATCCTCGCGGCCGGAGAGGGGCAGAGGCTCCGACCTCTGACCGCCGAGCGCCCCAAGGTCATGCTCCCGGTGGCGAATCGGCCCATACTTCAATATGTGATCGAAGCTCTGGCCGAGTGCGGAATAAGGGAGATCGTGATGGTGGTGGGGTACAGGAAGGAGGAGGTGATGAGGTATTTCGGAGACGGAAGGGAATTCGGCGTGAAGATAGAGTATGTATTTCAGCATCCGCAGCTCGGCACAGGACATGCTCTGATGCAGGCAAAAGATAAAGTGGGAGAGTCCTTCTTCGTCCTTCCCGGAGATAATGTGATCGAAGCCCGCACCCTCCTTCCGCTTTTGGATTTGAGGCCTCCGGCCGTGCTCCTCAAAGAAGGGCCTCCTTCCTCCAAATACGGCATAGCCGTGATCGAAGGAGGAAGGCTTGTGGAGCTTGTGGAGAAGCCCTCCCTTCCCCCCTCCCCCTTCGTCAACACCGGAATATACCTCCTCTCCTCCTCCATCTTCGATCTCCTCCGGGAGGAGCTCGACCTCCCGGCGGCGATCTCCCGCCTCTGCAGGGAGCGGGAAGTTCGGGCGGCATGCACGGCGGGATTGTGGGAGGACGCCGTATATCCTTGGGATCTCCTGAGGCTCAATTTCGAAGCGCTGAAGAGCACAAAGCATTCGCTTGGGGGGCTTATCGAGCCGGGAGTCGTCATAAGAGGGAGGGTGAAGGTGGGAGAGGGGACGAGGATAAGAGCCGGAACTTATATTCTGGGGCCCGCTGTGGTGGGGAGGAGGTGCGAGATCGGACCTCACAGCTGCATATTCCCGGCGACGAGCATCGGAGATGACGTTCGAATAGGGCCCTTCTCCGAGATAAGGAATTCGATCATCGAGGAGGGGGCGGAGATCGGAACGGGCTCGGCGATCGAGGATTCCTTCGTGGGGAGGGGCGCAAGGCTCAGGGCGAGGTTTTCGGCTCCTTCCGGAGAGGCCGATGTGGAAGTTGAGGGAGAAAGGCACAGGATAAGGATGGGGGCGGTCGTGGGGGAGGGGAGCAGGATCGGAGAGAACACGACGGTGCTTCCGGGCGTGAGGATCGGGAAGGGAGCCGAAATAAGAGGCCTCAGGATAATAGAGAAGGACATCCCCGATGAGGCCTTAGTTCTCTGAAGGGGCGATGTGCGGGATCGTGGGCTATTTGGGGAGGAGGAACGCCCGGGAGATCCTCTTCTCCTGCCTCAAACGTCTGGAGTACCGGGGTTACGATTCCTGCGGAATAGCGATCGTAGGCGAAGAGCTTCGGATCTTCAAAGACAAAAAGCAGATAGCGGAGCTTGAGAGGGAAGTTCCCGAGATCAAAGGGAGCATAGGCATCGGCCACACCAGGTGGGCGACTCACGGAAAGCCCTCTCGCGAAAACGCCCACCCTCATCTCGATTGCGGGAATAAAACGGCCGTCGTTCACAACGGCATCATCACCAACTTCCAGAAGCTCCGCGAGGATCTCCGGGAAAGAGGGCATCTCTTCCGCTCCGAAACCGACACGGAGGTCGTCCCGCATCTCATCGAGGAGAACTTCCGGGGGGATCTTCTCGAAGCGGTCGAGAAGGCCGTAAGTGAGCTTGAGGGATCTTACGCTCTCGCCGTGGTGAGAGAGGGATGCCGGGAGATCATCGCCGCAAGGAAGGAAAGCCCTCTCATCATAGGCATAGGAGATGGGGAGTATTTCGTCTCGTCGGATGTTCCCGGAATTCTGGATTACGCCGATAGGGTTATCTACCTCGAGGACGGGGATATAGCCCGGATAGGAGAGGAGGGGGTCAGGATCTTCAATTGCGGGAGGGAGGTGGAGAGGGAGATTCACAAAGTCCCCTGGACTTCGGAGCAGGCGGAGAAGGGGGGATTTGAGCACTTCATGATCAAGGAGATCTTCGAGCAGCCTTCGGTGCTGCGCCTCATGCTCGGCGCTTATGTGTCCTTCATCGGCCCCTCCCTCAAATTCGAGCTTCGCCCTCGCGATTTCTCCCGCATTCTGCTTCTGGGATGCGGCACTTCCTTTTACGCCTGCCTTGTGGGGCGATATTACTTCGAGAGGATCGCCCGAATTCCCGGATCGGCGGAGCTCGCCTCCGAGTTCTGGGAGCCCCCCTATCCTCTGGCGGGAGTTCTGACCTTGGCGCTCTCCCAATCCGGAGAGACGGCCGATACGCTTCGCGCCGTGAGGAAGCTCAGGGAGAGGGGGGCGAGAACCCTGGCGATGACGAATGTGGTGGGAAGCAGCATCACCCGCTTGTGCGAAGAGGTCTTCTACATTCACGCCGGGCCGGAGATCTGCGTGGCGGCGACCAAGAGCTTCCTCGCTCAGCTTCTGGGGCTTCTGCTCCTCTCCCTTTATTTCGGAGATCTCGATCTCTCCTCCTTCCGCGAGATGATAGATATGCTCGGAGATCTTCCGGGAGCCGTAGATGAAGTTCTGAGGCATCACGAGGAGATCGAAAAGGAGGGGAGGTGGATCTCCTCTTTCGAAAACGCGTTCTTCGTGGCCCGGGGGATCAACTGGCCGGTGGCTCTGGAGGGAGCTTTGAAGCTCAAGGAGATCGCCTACATTCACGCGGAGGGGTATGCGGCCGGAGAGCTCAAACACGGGCCCTTCGCGCTCCTCGGCCCCCAGACCCCCGTGATCGGAATTCTCGCTCCGGATGAGACCCGCACCTCCCTCCTCTCCAACCTCAAGGAGATAAAGGCGAGAGACGCCCCCCTCCTTGTGGTGGCCCCGGAAGGAGACGGCGAGGCGGAGAAATTCGCCGATAAGGTGCTCTGGGTTCCCTC
>CAYRBX010000085.1:0-4522 GCA_964422695.1 uncultured Dehalococcoidia bacterium | reverse complement strand
CCCCCTTGATTACGGCTCGGGGTAGGCCCATACGCCCCTGTAGGGCGCGCCGAACCACTTCTCAAACCATTCCTTGTGAATTTGCTTCGGGTCGAGATCTTCGAAGAGATCGGGGTAGAGCCATTTGGCTATGTAGGCGATCCCCACCTCGCTTCGCTTCAGGAGGATGCTGCTCTTGATCACATAAACCCTCCCCTCCCTGACCGCTTTCGTATCTTTGAGGATCGCGCGATTCATGATCTCGTTGCGAAGCGCTTCGACTTCCGAAGTGTCCGATACGGTGTAACCGACGCCGGTTTTGTAGGTCACCTTGATGATCACATCCGGATTATGCTCCAAAACCCATTCCGGACTCACCTTTGGATATTCACCTTCGAGTTCGGCAGCTATGTTCTTTCCTCCTGCTATGGTCACGCATTGATGATAAGCGGAGCCTTTGCTTGCGGTGCTCCACTCGCTCCAGCCCTCGATATAAACCGAAACCTTTTCTTCCTCCTTCAGGCTTCTCACCCTCTTCCTGATGAGATCGATATAGTGATTTCTCCAAGCTATATGTTGTCTCGCCCTCTCCTCCGCTCCTACGATCTTCGCCAAAATCATGAGATCGCGATTGAAAGTCGCGGGCTTGAGATCCAAGCAAACCACTTTTATGCCCGCCGGCTCGCATTTATCCACATATTTCGAGATATCCTCGCCCCATGTGGCCGGAACCAAGAGCACCTGAGGCTTAAGGGAGTAGATGACCTCCCAATTCGGATTCCACGCCCAGCCCACATCGGCCGCATGCGCAAGCTGGGGAAATTGCTCCTTGTTCTTCTTCACGAAAGATGAGCACCCCACAAGCTTCTCCGGAACGCCGAGAATGCACATGGCCACATCCGCGTAACTGAAGACCGATACCACGCGCTCGACGGGCTGGGGGATCACGACAAGCCTTCCCGCCGAATCCACAACGGTCAGCGCTTCCTCCGGCGCGCTCTCCTTCGGAGCTTCCCTCCCCACACAGCCGCTCAGCATGATCAGAAGACACGCAAGGACGATCCCGATCCAAAACGGCCTCCTCATTTCCTCACCTCCTCGCGCTTAAGAGCTTTCTCCGATTTCTGAGAGCATAGAGCTTTAAGAAAAGCCGGATTTCCCTCATTGTACGCTGGGCCACACCCAGATCCCCTCGCCCTCAAGCCCGAGAAATCTCCTCAGATACTCTCTGTGAACTGCATCAGGGTTTATATCTCTGAACCTTTCCGGATAGAGGATCTTAGCCGTGTACAAAACCCCAAGCCATATCCTTGGGGATGTCCAGAGATCGCTGTTTAGAACATATACCCTCTCCTCTTTTACCGCTTTTATCCTATCCCATCCGGGACGAGACATTAGCTCCTTCCGCAAGTTTTCCATCGCGGAGGGGTCTGTTACTCCAAGACCCGAAGGCACAATCATCGGAAGTTGAGATTTGATGATTACATCGGGATTTTGTTCTACAACCCATTCCGGGCTCACTTTTGGTACTTTGAGATCTGCGCCGATATTCACCCCACCTGCTCTTCTTGTTACCGGATCGCCGCTGAAACCTTTCCGGCAGGTGTAATAATCAGAGAAGAATTCAAGATAAACCAGAGGTTTCTCCTCAGGTTTTATGCCGCTCAGCCTTTCTTCAACAAGCTTCAAATATTTCTCTATGAATTCCAGATACTCTTCGGCTTCTTTTTCCTTTCCCAAAACTTTGCCCAAGATTCTGATATCTCGTTCCAAAGTGTCCAAGTTGGTAACATTAACTTCAACCAAGGGGATATTAACGGGCTTCAATTTCTCTTCAAGACCTAATTTGGAAGCTGTTCCCGGATGAGCGAACAGGACGTCAGGATTTACTTCAAGGAGTGCTTCCAGATTTAAGCTTGCTCCGGGGCCTGCTCCCGTCCCGATTCCCGGTTTCCCGGAGAACTCCTCAAAGAGCTTTCCCCATCTTCCCTGAGCTACCGAATCGGGAACGGCGACCACTTTTTCCTCCGCCCCAGGGCTTTTATCACCTCAAGCAGATAAGGATAATGGACGGCTACCCTCTCTGCGGGATAAGGTACCTCCACTTCCCTTCCGGCCGAATCCACTATCAGGATGGTTTTTTGAAGCTCGGAGCCGGGCTGCTCTCTGCCGCAGCTGCAAACGAGCAGAGCCGCAAGGCAAGCGGCAACAAGACTTATAAGCAGCGACCTCCTCATATGCTCTCCTCCAGGATTCCCTCCTCTTCCGCATATATCTCTCTGATCCTCTCGATCTCCTCCCCGGAGGCCTTCCAGTAGCCCCTCTCCGCCGCCTCGAGGAGGCGTTTGGCTATCTCCATAAAGGCGAATTTGTTGTTCTCCGAAAGCCTCTTCCTCATCTCCTCGTCGAGGACGAACCTCCGGGCAACTCCCTCCCATATCCAGTCCTCCACCGCGCCGGTCGTCGCGGCAAGCCCCAGCAGGTACTCCACCCTGTCCGCTATCTTCTGGGCGCCGTGGAAGTCGTGCTCGAGCATCCCCTCGATCCACTTGGGGTTGAGAAGCCTCGTCCTCACCCCCCGGCTTATCGCCCGCCCCACCTCCTCCGTCTTTATCACCTCCTTCGTGGTGTCGGAGATCAGCATTTCGGGCTTCCTGCCCCTCACGTGCTCCACGCTCTTCGCCAGCCCTCCGAAGAACTCGTAGTAGTGATCCAGATCGGTTATCTCGTAATCGTGGGAATCACGAACCTGAGAGACGAGATCCACCTTGGCGAGCAGCGAGCGGTAGAGATCGTCAAGCCTCTCGGCGTGAATGTTCTCGGCATAAGCATGATTCATGGATCGGATGTGAGCTTCGGCGAGATCCTCCTCCCCCCTCCAGTTGGAGGTCTCGATGAGGGGGATGACCCTCGTTCCGTATTCCCCCGCCGGAGGGCCGAAGAGGCGGGCATGGGAGAGCCTTCTCGCCGTCCTCTCATCCTTCACATCCGCCCGAAGCCTCTCGAGCGCCTCCAGCGAGTGCTTCCTTATGAAGTTCATCTCCAAGGGCTCTTCGAGCTCCGCCACCTTCTCGAACGCCCGGTTGAGGAGGGTCATGACGTTGGGGAACATATCCCGGAAGAAGCCGCAGATGTTGATGAGGCAATCTATCCTCGGCCTTCCGAGCTCCTCGAGGGGAAGGATTTCGAGCTCCGGATACCAGGAGCCGCCCTTCCTCCTCACCCTCACCCCGAGGTAGTGGAGGATCTGCCCTACGGTCTCCCCTCTCGTCTTGGTGGTCTCGAACCCCCAGAGCACCACCCCCACGCTTTCGGGGTAGCGTCCGTACTTTGCGAGGTAATGCTTCAGGGTGTTCTCGGCGATCTCCGCCCCCCTCTCGCAGGCCGCCTCGCTGGGGATGAGGTTCGGGTCGAACTGGTAGATATTCCGTCCGGTCGGGAGGACGCCGGGGTCTCTTATCACATCCCCGCCCAAGTTCGGCACAACGAACCTGCCCGAGAGGCCCCGGAGGAGCCCTTCGAGTTCGCCTTCGTTGTTCGCATACCTCCGGGCGGCGTCGAGGCCGAATCGCAGGGCTTTCCGAGCTTCTTCCGCGAGCACCCCTCCTATCCCCGCCCTCCTTATCGCCTCCTCCACATCCTCGAAGGCAATGCTCACCGCCTCCCTCACCTTCTCCTCTATTTCCTCCAGTATTCGCGCGCCGGCCTTGCCCTCGATCTCGGCGGAGGGGTTCCGCAGCAGGAGGTCATAATTCATGCCCCCGGCCTCGGCCAGAATGCGGTGGAGGGATTTCACCTCTCCCCGGTCGTAGCGGAGGAGAAGCGTGACGAAATCCAAGATCTCCTCCTCCGAGTAGCGCCGTCCCAGCACGTGAAGCCCTCTGGGGATTATGGAGCGCTTCATCTCGTAGAGCTCTTCGAGTACCACCTCCGGGTCGTCGCTTCCGAGATTGTTCTCCCTCGCCTTCTCCTCGATCCGGCGCCTCAGGATCTCGGCGCGCCGGGGATCCTGAACTTCGGCCTCCCTCCATTCGTGAACGAGCTCCTCGAGCTCCCGGTAGCCCTCATAAAGTCCGGAGGTCGTGTAGGGAGGGGAGTTGTGGCTTATCATGACGGCGTAGCTCCTCCTCTTGGCGATGGCGGCTTCGGAGGTGTTGACGACATGGTAGATGTAGAGGTGAGGGAGGTTCCCCATGAGGATGTCGGGAAAGCATTCCCGGCTCATCCCCACTTCCTTCCCCTTGGTGAACTCAACCGTTCCGTGAGTTCCGAGATGCACCACCGCATCCGCCCCCCAAACCTCCTCAAGCCAGCGGTAGAAGGCGACGTACTGATGGTGAGGAGGGAGGGTTTTGTCGTGGTAAGCTCTCTGGGGATCTTCGTGAATCCCTCTGGAGGGCTGAAGCCCGATGAAGATGTTCCCGAGCTCAAGCCCCGGGATGAGGATCCCGTCCCCGCAGGTCATGATCTCGCCGGGAGGCTCTCCCCAGTTGTCGATGAGATCTCTCCTCGCCCGCTCCGGAAGGCCGGAGAGGATCCTCTC
>CAYRBX010000084.1:0-4538 GCA_964422695.1 uncultured Dehalococcoidia bacterium | reverse complement strand
GAGGAAGGCCCTTCGCCATCCTCACATCACCGGCTGAGCTCAAACCTTAAAGGCGAGATCGGGAGAGGTGAGGAAGATGAGGGGAGTGCTTCTCGTCGGAGGAGAGGGAACGAGGCTCCGACCGCTCACCTACTCCATCCCCAAGCCCATGGTTCCGGTGGGGAACAAGCCCTTCTTGGAGCATGTGATCTCCCTTCTCAAAAAACACAAGATAGAGGAGCTTATCCTCGCCCTCTGCTATTTCCCCGATCGCATAATTCGATACTTCGGAGAGGGGGAGAGATTCGGGATGAAGATGCATTACAGAACCGAGCCCTTCCCCCTCGGGACGGGAGGAGCGGTGCGAAATGTGAAAGATCTTGTGGGGGAGGAGACCTTCGCCGTTTTGAACGGAGATATCTTCACCGATATAGATCTCTCCGCCATGCTCGAATTCCACAAGGAGAGGAGAGCGTGGGTCACCATCGCCATGATACCGGTGGAGGATCCCTCTCCCTTCGGGGTGATCGTCACCGATGAGAGAGGGAGGATTCTGCGCTTTGTGGAGAAGCCCCCGAGGGAGCTCGCCCCAAGCAATCTCATAAACGCCGGCGTTTACCTCATGGAGCCGCATGTCCTTGAGCGCATTCCTCCGGGGGTTTTCTCCATGCTCGAGAGGGATCTTTTCCCATCGCTCGCCGAGGAGGGAGCTCCCATTTACGGCTTTGAGGCCCGATGCCGCTACTGGATCGATATCGGAACGCCGGAGAGGTACCTTGATCTCAATTTGAGGCTCCTGTCCGACGGCTTCATTCCCTCATCACCTCCGGAGGGAATTGAAGTGGAAGGTCCGGTGGCGCTCGGAGAGGGGAACGAGATCTCCCCGAAGGCCAAGATCAAGGGACCAGCGGTCGTGGGATCGAGATGCGAGATCGAAGAGGGTGTTATCATTGAGGAGGCGGTGATCTGGGATGAGGTGAGGATAGGGAGGGGGGCGCATCTCCGCCGCTGCATCATCGCCTCCCGCTGCCGAATAGGAGAAGGAACGGTCGTCGAAGAGGGAGCGGTGCTGGGGGAGGGGGTGATCGTGCCTCCGGAGTCGAGATTGGGTCCGGGAACCAAGCTTCGGGGAAGCGCATGAGATGGGAAAGCGCGCTTTCATCGTGCGGTATCCCAGATTCATAAAGCTCAGAGGAGGGGATCTCAGGGAGATAAGAGAGGAGGAGCTCAGGAGAGGGCCTCTGGCGGCTTTGCTCCTTGAGGAGCCCGATCGCGTTCGCTCCGCCCTCCTCCGGCTCGGCTTCAAGAAGACGCGACTTGAAGTGAAGAAAAGAGGGCAGAGCGGATGCGGGCTTGTGAGGGAGCTTCATCCCCCTTGGGAGCTTCATTTGAGGATATTCCGGGACGGGCTCGGAGCGACGATCGTGAAGGGGGAGGTGGAGGTCTCGCGCCGCTACCTCGAGCACCTGTGGGGAGGGAGAGCGCCCGTCATCTACGAGGTTCTCGATATCCTGCGCGGGGGCGAGCTCAAACCCCTTATTCGCGATGATACAAGCGGCGAGATGGTGGAGGGGATCTTCGCGGGGGGAGATTACGAGCTCAAGCTCCTTCCCCCCAGAAGCTTGATCTGCTGGAAGCCCCTCTTGGTCGCGGGGGTGGGGCTCGGGATCTTCCTCGGGGCTTTCAGGAGGAATCGCGGATGAGGAAGAGCTTGGATGAGCTCGTGGAGGAGGCGGCCGAGCTTGTAGCTTCGGCGGAGCGCATCGTGGTCTTCACGGGAGCGGGGGTGAGCACCGAATCCGGAATCCCCGATTTCCGCAGCCCCGGGGGCATTTGGAGCCGCTACGATCCCTCCGATTTCACCATTCAGAAGTTCCTCTCCGGGAGGGAGGGGAGGAGGAGGATATGGCGCGGGCTGCTTGAAAGCGGGCTCCTCACCGCGAAGGCGGAGCCCAATCCGGCTCATTATGCGGTCGCGGAGCTTGAGAGAATGGGGAAGCTCGTCTGTGTGATCACGCAGAATGTGGACGGCCTTCATCAGAAGGCGGGGAATTCCCCCGAGAAGGTCGTGGAGCTTCACGGAAATATGCGCTGGGCGGTATGCCTCTCCTGCAAGCGCCGCTTTCCTCTGGAGGAGGTCGTGCGGCGAATTGAGGAGGGGGATGAGGATCCGCATTGCGCCGAATGCGGGGGGATCTTGAAGCCCGATGCCGTCTTCTTCGGAGAGCCTCTTCCCGAAGAGGCCCTGCGGAGAGCCGAAGCCGCGGCTTTCTCCTGCGATCTCTGCATCGTCATGGGCTCCTCCCTCGTGGTCTATCCGGCGGCCTTCATCCCCCAATACGCCCGCCGCGCCGGAGCCGAGCTCATCATCATAAACCGCGACCCCACTCCTCTCGATCCCCTCGCCCGCGTGCGCATCTCCGCGAAGGTGGGGGAGGTGATGCCCAGAATAGTGAGGCGAGCCAAGGAGAAACTCGGAGCGCTCTGAGTTCGATGTCGGCTCTCATCCTCTGGCTTAAATTCGCTCTTTGCGCCTTCATTATTTTCCTCTTCGGCTCAAAGCTTGCGAGGTACGGCGATGAGATAGCAGAGAGAACGGGGCTCGGGAGGGTGTGGGTCGGGGTTTTGCTTTTGGCCTTCATCACCTCCCTCCCCGAGGTGGCGACCTCGGTGAGCGCTTCGGCTCTGGTCAGAGATGCGGATCTCGCTCTGGGCACGCTTGTGGGGAGCAATTTGTTCAATCTGGCCATCTTGGGGATCGTCGAGCTCGCCCTCCGGAGGGGGCCTCTCTTGAGCTCGGCGAGGGGAGGGCATGAGACCTCGGCTCTCTTCTCCCTGCTCCTTGTGGGATTGGCGGCCGTCGGGGTCTTCTTGGGAACAAAAGGCATGGAATTCGGGGCCGGAGGGATGAGCTTCATCTCCCCCCTCCTCTTCGTTCTCTATATTCTCGGCTTGAAGAGAATTCACTCCCTGCAGGAGTTCGCGGCCCGAGATAAAGGAGGGGGGTTTTTGTGGCTCAAATTCGTTCTCTCCGGGATCGCGATCGTGGCCGGAGGGGTGTGGCTTTCTCATCTCGGAGAGGAGATAGCCTCCGCCATGAGGTGGAGGGAGAACTTCGTCGGCAATTTGTTCTTAGCCCTGGCATCCTCCCTTCCCGAGCTTGCGGTCACCGGAGCGGCCGTGAGGATCGGAGCTTTCGATATAGCCGTGGCCAATGTGTTCGGAAGCAATATGTTCAATATGGCCGTTATATTCCCCGCCGATCTCGCCTATCCCGGCTCCTCCCTCCTCGCGAAAGCCTCTCGGGCACACCTCCCCGTGGCGGGGGTGGTGATGTTCGCGACCTTCATCGCCATAGCGGGACTTCGAGCGAAAGCCAAGGGAAAAGTGGGCTGGTACGCGCCTCTGCTCGTGGGGCTCTTCGTCGCGGGGAATTACCTCGCCTTTCTCTCAGGCCTCAGGATCTGAAGGAGGGGGAAGATGGAATTCGAATCCGGGATCTTCATAAACGGGAGGTGGAAGGAGAGCGGAAGGAAGCTTGAGGTGAGGAATCCCTTCACCGGAGAGGTTCTGGCGTCCGTTCACGAGGCGAGCCCCAGGGAGGTCGAGGAGGCCATCGATGCGGCCTCCTCGACCTTCCCCTCCTTCTCCAAGCTTCCGGCTTGGAGGAGGGCGGAGATCCTGAGGGAGGCGGCGGAATTCCTCAGGCGACATGAAGATGAGCTCTCCCTTCTCATCACCCGGGAGGTCGCAAAGCCGCTCAAGCTCTCCAGGGCGGAGGTCGCAAGAGCCGTTCAAACCCTCAGGATCTGCGCCGAGGAGGCCGTGAGGATAAAGGGGGAGACCGTTCCCCTGGATGCCGTTCCCGGTTTTGAGAGGAAAAGGGGCTTCTTCATACGGCAGCCGGTGGGGGTCGTGGCGGCCATCACCCCCTTCAATTTCCCCCTGAACCTCGTCGTTCACAAAGTGGGGCCTGCTCTCGCCGCCGGAAATACGGTCGTCTTGAAGCCCTCCTCCTCCGCCCCTCTGACCGCCGCCTTCCTCGTTCGGGCCTTTCAGGAAGCGGGACTTCCCCCAGGAGCGCTGAATCTCGTCGCCGGCTCCGGAGAGGAGCTATCCGAAGCTCTCTTCCGGGATCGAAGGGTGAGGCTTCTCACCTTCACCGGAAGCGCTCGGGTCGGAAGGAAGATAAAGGAGAAAGCGGGCTTGAAGAGGGTTATTCTGGAGCTCGGCTCGAATTCGGGAGCTATCGTGTTCGCGGATTGCGATCTCGAGCTTGCCGTCTCCCGCTGCCTCTTCGGAGCCTTCGCCTTCTCGGGTCAGATCTGCATTCACACTCAGCGCATTTACGTCGAAAAGGAGATAAAAGAGGCCTTCCTCTCCCTCTTCCTCGAGGGGGTGCGCAAGCTCAGAGCGGGAAATCCGGAGGAGGATTGCGATATCGTCCCCCTCATCGATGAGGAGGCGGCGCGGAGGGCGGAGGAGTGGATCGCCGAGGCCGCAAGTTCGGGAGCGCAGGTGCTCTGCGGGGGAAGGTGGGAGGGCAATTTCATCGAGCC
>CAYRBX010000083.1:0-4564 GCA_964422695.1 uncultured Dehalococcoidia bacterium | reverse complement strand
CGTGATCCCGGGGGGCGAAGACCGAAGCCTTCTCCTTGGCGAGGATCGCCCCTATGGGGAATCCCCCTCCGAGCCCCTTCGCCAAGGTCGCGATATCCGGAGTTATCCCGTAGAGCTCGAAGCCGAAGAGCTTCCCCAACCTCCCCATTCCCGTCTGAACCTCATCCAAGATGAGCAAAATCCCCCTCTCATCGCACCACTCCCTCACCTCCTTGAGGTAATTCGGCGGGGGGACGATCACCCCTCCCTCCCCCTGAATCGGCTCGAGCATCACCCCGCAGGTCTTCCGGGTTGTGGCCCTCTTTATGGCCTCGATATCTCCGTACTCCACCCTCCTGAATCCCTCGGGGAGGGGCTCGAAGGGCTTCTGGAGCTCGGGCTGTCCGGTCGCGGCGAGCGCGGCGAGCGTCCTTCCGTGAAAGGAGTTCTCCGCCGTTATGATCTCATAAGCCCCCTCAAGGTACATCTTCCCGTACTTCCTGGCGAGCTTTATGGCCCCCTCGACGGCCTCCGCCCCGCTGTTGCAGAAGAACACCTTATCGAAGGGGCTGTGCTCCACGAGAAGCCGGGCGAGCTTTATCTGAGGGATGGTGTAGTAGAGGTTTGAGGCGTGAATGAGAGTTTGGGCCTGCTCCTTTATCGCCTCCACCACCGCCGGATGGCAGTGGCCCAGAACGTTCACCGCAATCCCCCCCACGAAATCCAAGTACTCCCTCCCCTCCTCATCCCACACCCTCGCCCCTTCGCCTCGCACGAGCACCACCGGCGCCCGAACGTAAGTTCGCATGAGGTACTTCCTCTCAAGCTCCTTCCAGTCCGGCACCTCTCCCTCCGCCGGATGCGTGTTCTTTCGGAAGCCCAAAAGAAACTATAATGGTCTGGGAGGAAGAAGGACAGGGAGATGAAGGAGAGGATCCTCTCCCCCCGCCCTCGCGCCGAGGAGATGGCGCTTGAAAGGGAGCTTCGGCCTCGAAAGCTCGATGAGTTCATCGGGCAGGAGAGGATCGTGGAGAACCTGCGCATCATGATAGAGGCGGCGAGGGGGAGGGGGGAGGTGCTCTCTCACCTCCTCTTCTACGGCCCTCCGGGCTTGGGCAAGACCACCCTCGCGCACATCGTGGCGGCCGAGCTCGGCGCCAATCTCGTCGTGACCTCCGGCCCCGCCATCTCGCGCCCCGGAGATCTCGCCGCCCTCCTCACCAATTTGAATCCGGGAGATGTGCTCTTCGTGGACGAGATACATCGCTTCGGGAAGGCGGTCGAGGAGAAGCTCTATCCGGCTCTCGAGGAATACGCTCTGGATGTGGTTCTGGGGAAGGGGCCCGGAGCGAGAGTGCTCCGCCTCAACCTCCCCCCCTTCACTCTCATCGGAGCCACCACCCGCTATGCTCTCGTAAGCCCTCCTCTCAGAGATCGCTTCGGAGCCGTATTCCGCTTCGATTTCTACGATGAGGAATCGCTGTTCCGGATTGTGAGGAGATCGGCCGAGATCTTGGAGGTGGAGGGGGAGGAGGAGGGGTTCAGGGAGATAGCGAGGAGGTCGAGAGGCACCCCCCGGATCGCCAACAGGCTCCTGCGGTGGGTCAGAGATTACGCTCAGGTGAAGGGGGCGAAGATCTTAACTTTGGAGCTTGTGCGGGAGGCTCTGGAGAGGCTCGGGGTCGATTCCGTGGGGCTTGACGAGATGGATCACAAAGTGCTTGAGGCGCTCATCCTCAAATTCGACGGAGGGCCCGTGGGGCTTGAGACCTTGGCCGCCTCGGTGGGGGAGGATCCCCAAACCCTGATGGACGTCTGCGAGCCCTACCTCATTCGGCGCGGCTTCATAAGGCGCACTCCCAGAGGCCGCATGGCCACCCCCCGCGCTTACGAGCATCTCAAAATACCCCTTCCGGCGGGAAGGGAGAGGGAGTTCGCGCAGGATGAGGAGATATCCTCTGCTTGACGACCCCAAGGTGAGGCGCTTCATCTTCTTCCCGCGCCGGGAGGCTTTCGTTATGTTCCGAATTCCCGGAACAAGGCTTGTTTCGGTCGAGGTGGAAGAGGGGATAAAGATCGTATGCCGATTTTACATAACTTCGAAGGACTCCCCCTCCATCCTCTTCTTTCACGGAAACGGGGAGATCGCGGCCGATTACGACGACATCGCCCCTCATTACCTCTCAAGAGGGATAAACCTCTTCGTGGCCGATTACAGAGGCTACGGGCTGAGCGGAGGGGAGCCCACGGCCGAGGCCCTCGTATCCGATGCCCTCGCGGTGTTCGAGACCTTCAGGGAGCTCATCCTGAAGGAGGGGATGTCTGCGCAACTCTTTGTGATGGGGAGATCTCTGGGAAGCGTTCCCGCCATAGAGATCGCCCACCGCAGGGGGGAGGAGCTCTGCGGGCTCATCATCGAAAGCGGCTTCTCCAACACCATTCGCCTCCTCTCGTATCTTGGGATCTTGGATCTCGATCCCTCTCTTGAAGAGGAGGAGGGCTTCGGGAACGGGGAGAAGATCCGCCGCATTCAGATCCCCACCCTCATCATTCACGCCGAACGCGACACCCTCATTCCGATCTCCGAAGCCGAAGAGCTTTATCGCAACTCCCAAAGCCGAAGAAAGGAATTCCTGGTGATCCCGGGAGCCGATCACAACGACATCATGCTCAGAGGAGGATCTCTTTACTTCGATAAGATCGCGGAGTTCGTTAGGGCTTCATCTTCGAAGTAAATCCACGAGGTACTTTATCCTGCAGGCCTGCTCTATCGCCCAGAGGATCTCGTAAGCTTCGGCTGCGCTCGCTCCTCTCGCCACCGCTCCGTGCCCTCTTATTATGGCTCCCGGAAAGGAGGAGAGGATCTCGGCCGCGCTCTCCGCAAGCTCCCGAGATCCGGCCTCCCCCTCTATGATCGGTATCCTCTCAAGATAAGATCTGCTCTCCGCATCAAGAGGCCTTATCTCCCTCTCCTCGGTGAGCAGGGAGAGGACGACGGCGAAGAGGGGATGAGCGTGAAACACGAAGGAGGCGGGGGTCTTCATGTAGATCCTGCGGTGCATGGGAAGCTCGATGGATGCCTCCCCGTCGAGCTCTGAGGTTCTGAAGATCGGAACCTCCACAAGCTGCCCTTCAAGCTCATCGAGCATGCTCCCCCTTCTGCTTATGATCATGAGATCCTCATCTTTTCGAAAGCTCACATTTCCGAATCTCGATCTTGTAAGCCCGCTCTCCACAAGCTTCCTTCCGAATTTCACAAGCTCCTCCATCTCCCATCCCCCGCTTCCAAGAAAAAAGCCCCCCGCAGGATTCGGGGGGCTTCCCAAAAAGGGGCGTGCAAGAACTTATCCGGAATTCGAGGCTTCCTCGGGGGTCTCCTCGGCCTTCTTCTTCTCTTCGATTACAAGTCCGTAGCGGCGCCGGAAGCGCTCTATCTGCCCCGTGGTGTCCACGATGCGCTCCTCGCCGGTGAAGAAGGGATGGCAGCGGCTGCACACCTCCACTCTGAGCTCCGGCTTCGTGGAGCCCACGAAGAAGGTGTTGCCGCAGGAGACGCAGGTCACCTTCGCCTTCGGATAGTATTTGGGATGAATATCCTTCTTCATGCCGCGGCCTCGGGGATCGCGATGGGGTAAACGCTCACCTTCTTCTTATCCTTCTTCGCCCACTCGAACTTCACCACTCCGTCGCAAAGCGCGAAGAGCGTGTAATCCTTCCCCATCCCGACATTCCTTCCGGGGAGGAACTTCGTTCCCCTCTGCCGGACGAGCACGTATCCGGCGCGCACGATCTCCCCGTCCTGACATTTGATGCCCAATCGCTTGGCTATGCTATCCCTGCCGTTCTTGGTGCTTCCTCCGGCCTTCTTATGAGCCATCTCCCTTCACCTCGCTTTCCTCGGGCTTCGTCGAAGTAATTATATCATTTATGAGAAGCTCGGTATAAAGCTGACGGTGCCCCCTCTTCCTCCTGTAGCGGGTTTTGGATTTGAACTTGAAGACCACGATCTTCTCTCCCTTCCCGTGACCTCTCACCGTGGCGAGAACCTTCGCATTCTCGACATACGGCCTTCCCACCTTCACCCCCTCCGGCCCCGAGACCAAGAAGACCTTATCGATCTCGAGAGTGCTCCCCTCGGGAACGGGAATGTATTCGACGTGAATGATCTGGCCGGGGGAGACCTTGTACTGCTTTCCTCCGCTCTCGATGATGGCGAATTTGGCGTCGGCCTTGGGCTCCATGATCCCGAATCCAGAGTGATTCTACATTCTCCTTTTCGAGTTGACAACCTCAGGCCACCCGCTCCCAAGTTTCGGGAAGGGCGGGAACGGTCTCCAGATTCCGAAGCTCCTCGGGGGAGATCCAGCGAAGCTCCACATGCTCCCAATCGATCCTTATCTTTCGGGGATCTCTCACCCGGAAGCGGAAGGGGTGGACTATCCACCTCCTTCCGAGCTCCTCATCCGCGATCTCCAGAGGCTCCCCTCTCCTCACAAGCTCGACATCTCCTCTCGAAAGGCCCGTCTCCTCCTCTATCTCCCTCAAGGCCTGCTCCAGAGGATCCACCCCCTCCTCTATGTACCCG
>CAYRBX010000082.1:0-4617 GCA_964422695.1 uncultured Dehalococcoidia bacterium | reverse complement strand
TGCGAGAAGGCGAGATAGGAATTCGGCGATCTCATCTTGCGGCACGAGCTCCCCTTGCTCCTGATCTCTTCTCTTCACCTCAACGCTTCCGGTTTTGAGAGTGCGCTTGCTGATCACAAGCCTTACGGGAATGCCGAGGAGATCGGCGTCGTTGAATTTGACGCCGGGAGATTCCTCCCGATCGTCGTAAAGCACCTCAAAGCCCGCCCTTCCGAGGAGCATGTAAAGCTCCTCGGCTTTCCGCCTTATCTCGGGATCATCCATCCCCAGAGGGCAGAGGTAAATTTGGAAGGGGGCGATCTCCAAAGGCCAGATGATCCCCTTCTCATCATGATTCTGCTCGATGATCGCCGCCAGAAGCCTGTCGAGCCCCAATCCGTAGCATCCCATGACGACGGGGCGCTTCCTGCCCTCCCGATCCAGATAATAAGCGCCGAACTTCTCGCTGAAGATCGTCCCCAATTTGAAGAGATGACCCACCTCTATGGCGCGCCAAAGCTCAAGAGGAGCTCCGCACCGCGCGCAGGGAGATCCCCTCTCGGCCCGCGCTATATCACCTACAAGATCGACCTCATAATCACGAGGGTAATTGGCGTTCCTGAAGTGCCATCCCGGCTTGTTCGCTCCGGCGGCAAGATTTCGGGCGAGGAGGATCGAATCATCGGCCACCTTCTTCAGCCCCTTGATCCCTATGGGGGAGGCGGAGCCCGGAACAAGGCCCGCTCTGGCCACCTCCTCCTCATCGGCCAGCCTGAGCTCTCGGCATCCGAGGAGGTTTTTAAGCTTCACTTCGTTCACCTCCAGATCCCCCCTTATGGCGACGAGAACCACCTCCCCGTCGGCCCAGTAAAACACGGCCTTCAAAGTTCGATCCTCGGAGATCCCCAGAAATCTTGCGAGATCCTCAATGGTCTTCACCCCGGGGGTCTCCACCTCCTCCAAGGGCAAGAGGGGCTCTTCGGGAAGGGAGGGCTTCCTGAAGAGGGCCTTCTCCACATTCGCGGCGTAGCCGCAGGAGGGGCAGAGAACCACTTCATCCTCTCCCCCCTCGCTCCTCACCATGAACTCGTGAGATTCCTTCCCTCCTATGGCTCCGCTATCGGCTTCGACGAGAAGAGCCTCAAGGCCGCACCGCCGGTAAATGCGCTCATAAGCTCTTATCACCTCCTCGTAAGTTTCGCTCAAGCTCTCCTCATCGGCGTGCATGCTGTAGAGATCCTTCATGAGGAACTCCCTAAGCCTCACAAGCCCCCCTCGGGCTCTCGGCTCATCTCGGAATTTCGTCTGAATTTGAAAGACGAGGAGGGGGAGATCCCGATAGCTTCTTATAAGAGAGCTTGAGAGCCGAGCGATGATCTCCTCATGCGTGGGGCCCAGGCAGAGCTCCCGATCCCTTCGATCTCTGAGCACGAACAAGGTCTTCCCGAAGGCGAGATCCCTTCCGGTTTCGCGCCAGAGCTCCAAGGGCTGGAGGGCCGGCATGAGGATCTCCTGCCCTCCGATCCCCTCCATCTCCTCTCTCACCACCTTCTCTATCTTCTTCAGGGCGCGAAATCCCAAGGGGAGGTAGGAGTAGATGCCGGCCGCGATCTGATGGATCATTCCGGCTTTGAGGAGGAGCTTGTGGCTTGCGAGCGCCGCCTCCCCCGGCTCCTCTCTCTGCGTTCTCTGAAAGAGCTTCGAGACCCTCATCTCCTTATCCCCTTAGCTTCAAGAAAGGAGATCACCCCTCTCACATCCTCCTCCGGATTCCACTCTCCGATCTCGCACACTTTTATTATGCCGGAGGGAAGGGATCGGGCGATGAGATCCCAGTTGAGCTCTCCCTTCCCCGGAGGCCTGTGATCGGAGAGGCCTATGATATCGTGAAGGTGACATCCCATCATGCGATCTTTGAACTCCTCAAGCCACCTCCTATGATCTACGAAGCCCAGCCTGGCCTGAGCTTCGGCATGTCCCACATCATGCCAGTAGCCCACAAGATCGCGGGGGAACTCCTCGAGGATCTCCCTCATCTCCTCAAATCCCGGTATCTCCAGAAAGTAGCGGCGGGTCTCAAGTCCTACGGGCATTCGGAGCTTTTCGGCGAATTCCAGAAGCTCCTCAAGTGATCTTCTGGCGCTCTCCAGATACGGAGGGGAGAGGAGCCTTCGGGCTTCCACAAGCTCCCTTTTGGCCTCCTCGAATTCCTCCTCTCCCTTCTTCCCCTCCTCGTAGAGCCTCTCGAGCTTCCTCTCAAGCCCCTCATCCGCCGGCACCCTTCCCAAATGCAGCACCACGGCTTTCGCCCCCAAGCGAGAGGCGAGCTCCAAAGTGGAGAGCACGTGCTTTACGGCCTCCCTCCTCTCGAATTTATCGAGAGCGCTGAGGGAGAGATCGGAGGCCTTTTTCCCTCCGATTTCGGGATTGGGGCAGGGGGCATGAAGGCTTGTTATGAGCAGGGGGCTTCCCTCGGCTTTGATCTCCTCGAATTCGAGGGCCTTTTGGGGATCCAAAATCGAATTCATCTCAACGGCTTCGAATCCCCGCTCCCAAGCCCATCTCACGAAATCCCTCATCCTCTCGAATCTCCCCTTGGCCCACATGGTCGAGATCGCGATCTTCTCCCTCACCTTCCTCCCTCCCTCGCCCTTTTGTCCCTCTCGATCTCCTCGAGGAGGAAGGGGATCACCTTGAAGAGATCCCCCACGATCCCCACATCGGCCGCTCTGAAGATCGGAGCTTCGGGATCTTTATTCACCGCGACGATGAATTCGGCTCCTCTTATCCCGGCGATGTGCTGGAAGGCGCCGCTTATCCCCAAGGCTATGTAGAGCCTCGGATGCACCTTCTTCCCCGAAAGCCCTATCTGCCTTGTTCGGGGAAGCCATCCGGCATCCACCGCGGGCCTGGATCCCCCCACAACACCTCCTAAAGCTTGGGCGAGCTCCTCGGCGAGCTTCAAGTTCTCCCTCCCTCCTATCCCTCTCCCCACCCCCACGATGACCTCCGCCTCGCGGATGTCCACCTCATCTTCGGCGGGCCTCTCGAAGCCCAAAAACCTCCTCCTCCCCTCCGCGCTCAAAGCGATCCTCACCTTCCTCCCCGCCGCCTTTCCTTGGGGCTTTCGCCCCTCCTGCCTTACGGTGAAGATGCGGCGCCCTGCGGGGGGGAGGAGGAGGCGGGCGCATGTCTTGCCCCCGTAGAATTGCCTCAAAGCCGCCCTCCCTCCTTCCTCTATCTCCAGGACATCGCTCACGAGGGGAGCTTCGAATCGCGCGGCGATGAGAGGGGCGAGCTCCATTCCCAAAGCGGTGTGAGGGAGGAGGAAGATCCAGCTCTCCTCCCCCGAGATCACCTTCTGAATCGCCGAGAAGAGCTTCTCCGAATCGGGCTCCTGAAGCTCGGGGCTTTCAAGGAGGATGATCTCGTGAGCGAAGGGAGAGAGCTCCTCCCCTATCTTCTCTATCTCCTCCGCCGATCCCGGGATGATGAGAGCGATCTTGCCCGAATCGAGCTTCTGAGCTTGAGAGAGGGCGTCGAAAACGCCTTCTTCGATCTCGCCCCGGCGATGCTGAACGAAGACGAAGATCATAGGAAGCCGCGATCTCTGAGGATATCGAGGAGCTTTCGGCTCAAATCCTTGGGATCTCCCTTCAGGATAAGCCCTCGCTTCTCCGAAGGGGGGAGGAACATGGAGAGAACTTCAAGAGAGGGAGCGTCTTTCAGCTCTTGCGGAAACGGCATGATTTCTATCTTGCGTCGCAGGGCTTCTCTTATCCCGCGAAGGGAGGCGTAGCGAGGCTCGTTTATGCCCGTCTGAACGGTGAGGAGGGCCGGGAGGGGAAGCTCGAAGGCCGCGCACATCCCCTCCTCCCATTCGCTTCGGCAGCGAACGATCCTCCGCTGGGGATCGAGCTCCAAGCGCGACACCAAGACGGCGCAGGGGATATCGAGAAAGGCCGCGATGAGCTGCCCCACGAGGGCGAAATTATCATCCTCGGCCATGCACCCCGTGAGGATGAGATCGAAAGATCTCCTCTTTATGGCTTCGGAGAGGAGCCTCGCGGTGATCGCGGGATCCGCGATCCCCTCCCTCCTGTCGTCAATGCGCACGGCGTGATCCGCCCCCTTGGCCAAACCCGTGCGCAAGATCTCATCCGCTTCGGGAGGCCCCGCCGTTACGATCGTCACCTTCCCCCCGAAGCGCTCCTTCAGGCGAAGCGCCTCCTCGAGAGCGCAATCATCGGCCTCTCCGGTATCGAAGGCGAGATCTCCTCTCTCTATATCCTTTCCCGAGGGGGAGAGGCGAACGGGGACTTCGGCGGTGCGGGGGATCATCTTCATGCAGACGATGATCTCCTCGAGCATAATTCGAGTTTCTATTATAATCCTGAAGGCGGATGAGGAGCTTGAAGATCGCTCTCGGATCCACCAATCCGGTCAAGATATCCGCCGCCCGAAAGGTCTTCGGGGATCTCTACGGAACGCGAATAGAGATCCATCCCCTCGAGGTGGGGGAGGGGCTTCCTCCCCAGCCTTTCAACTCCGAAGTCCTCCTGGGGGCGATCCTCCGGGCCCAGAGGGCTTTGAGAGCTCTGCCGGATGCCGATTTCGGAGTGGGGATGGAGGGGGGAG
>CAYRBX010000081.1:0-4623 GCA_964422695.1 uncultured Dehalococcoidia bacterium | reverse complement strand
CCTCCCTCCTCCGAGATCCACAG
This sequence comes from uncultured Dehalococcoidia bacterium, assembly GCA_964422695.1. GTDB lineage: Bacteria > Chloroflexota > Dehalococcoidia > SZUA-161 > CAYRBX01 > CAYRBX01. The sequence continues at coordinate 4,600 of CAYRBX010000081.1, read as the reverse complement.
GCTCGACCTCCGCGATCTTCCGCCAAGTCGTTCCGTCGGAGTATTCGAAGATGAGCTTCTCGATCCCCACCTCATCTTCGGCTTCGACCGCAAGATGCAGGAGATCTCTGAATCTCGCTCCCGCTTCGGGAAGGAGCGCGATCAATCGAGGGGCGGTGGTCTCCTGAAGCGGCCTTGCCGAAACCGGCTCCGAGAGCTCCCCTCTCCTTCCCCACTTATCCACCGCGGCCACCTTGTAGGCGTATTCATGATCGGGAGAGACATCTCTATCCGTGTAGAGCGTGGCGTCGGTCGAGGCGAGGAATTCGAATTCCCCTCCGTCCGCGCTCCGGAAGATGTGATAGCGCATGAGCCTCGGCTCCTCCACGGGCTTCCAGCTCAACGTGATCTTCCACTCTCCGGGCTCTGCGATGAGCCCTTCGGGAGCGGGGAGCGGGGCGTTTACGACCCTGTAGGTTTGCGTGAGGGAGGAGGAATTGCCGGAGGGATCGGCGGCCGTGACCCTGACCTTCCAGACCCCATCCTCAACTCTCCTCGTATCCCATACGACCTTCCCGTCGGAGCTCTCGCCGATCAGGCTCCAAGTCTCCCCATCGAGAGAGCATTCGAATTTGTAATTCTCCACCCCGACGTTATCCCTCGCCCAAGCCGAGAGCTCCGCCTCGCCGTGAAGCTCCGATCCGTCGGGAGGCGAGAAGCTCAGGATCTCGGGCGGAGTTCGATCGGGCTGAGGGGTCGCCGCGACCTCCTCGGAGCAATCGCTCCGGTTGCCGAGGTCGTCTTCGGCGAAGATGACGTAGTAGTAGGTCTTGCCGGCCTCGACGTTCCTGTCGGTGTAGGAGAGGCCGGAGGTCGCGGCGATCTCGGCGTAGGGCCCTCCTCGGGTCTCGGAGCGGAGGATGTGATAGAGGCGGAGATCCGGATCGGGGGAGGAGGGCCATCGGAGCTCTACCGAGACCTCCTTCCCCTCGGCCGAGAGCTTGGGGATCTGGGGCGGGGTGTTGTCCACCGTGCAGGTGTGGATGAGGGAGGAGGTGTTTCCGGCCTCATCCGCGACCTCCACTTTGAACATCCAAACCCCGTCTTCAATGGTTCTTGTATCGAAATCCGCGAAGCCCTCGGCGTTCTCGGCTATCTCGATCCAAGAGCTTCCGTCTTCGGAGCAGGAGAATTTGTAGGAGAGGGTGCGGCTGAAGTTATCCTCGGCTCTCGCCCGCAACCTCACGACCTTGTTTATCCTCGCCGTATCGGCCGGACGGAATTCGAGGATCTCGGGCGGAGTCTGATCGGGCAGGGGCTGCGCCGAGACCTCCTCGGAATAAGCGCTTTCGTTCCCCACATCATCCACGGCCGTGATCACGTAGTAGTAAGTCCTTCCGGCCTCGATCCTCCTGTCGAGATAGGAGAGGGCGCTCGTCTCCAGGATTTTCACATAAGGCCCTCCCTCGCTTTCGGAGCGATAGAGCCTGTAGCACGCAAGATCCGGATCGGGGGAGGGAGCCCAGGAGAGCTTGATCGAAGCTTCCTGCGGCTCGGCGAGGAGCTCGGGAACTTGAGGCGGCGTGTTGTCCACGATGAGGGTTCTTATAAGCTCCGACTTGTTCCCCGATTCGTCGACGACTTCGACTTTTATCAAGATCTCCCCATCGGGAACGGCGGTCGTATCCCAAGCGGCCCAGCTTGCGGTTCCCTCGGCTATCGGAGTCCAAGCCTCCCCGTCGAGGGAGAAGGAGAATTTGTAATTGAGAATGTGGCTGTAATTATCCACGGCGGAGACCTCAAATCTCGCCGTGCCGTGGATCTTAGCTTTCTCTTGCGGCGAGAACCATCTTATTCGCGGCGGGGTCTCATCGGGGAGGGCCTGCGCCGCGACCTCGGCGGAGCGGGAGCTTTCGTTTCCGAGATCATCCACCGCCGTGACGACATAGTAATAAGTCTTTGTGAGATCTATATTCCTGTCGACGAAATCGAGAGCCGAGGTCGTCGCTATCCTCGTGTAAGGCCCTCCGGAGGCCTCGGAGCGATAAACGCAATAGTGGTGGAGATCCGGATCGGGGGAGGGGGTCCAGGAGAGCTTGATCGAAGCTTCCTCCCCCTGCGCCGAAAGCTTCGGGGTTTCGGGCGGGGTGTTGTCCACGATGTAAGTGTAGATGAGGGAGGATTCGTTTCCGGCCTCATCCTCGACCACAAGCCTCAGGAGCCAGGCGCCGTCCTCCACCTCCGCCGTGTTCCAGTCGATTCGCCCCTCGTTATTCCTTCCGATCTCCACCCAAGTCGCTCCGTCTTGCGAGCGGGAGAAGATGTAGGTGAGAGTGCGGCTTATGTTATCTACGGCTTTCGCTTCGATCCTCTTCGTTCCGCTTATCCTCGTCCCGTCGGCCGGACGCAGCCATCGGATTTCGGGCGGAGTGGTGTCGGGCTGCGGGGTGGCCGAGGCCTCGGCGGAGCGGATGCTTTCGTTCCCCACATCGTCCACGGCCGTCACCGCATAGTAGTAGGTCGTTCCGGGAACGATCTCCATATCGCGGAAGTAAGTCGAGGTTACCTCCTCGGCGAGGAGCTCGAAATCCGCCCCTTCGGTTCGGCGGTAGATGTTGTAATGATGGAGATCGGGAGCGGGTGATGGCATCCAGACGAGATCCACTCCGGCCTCGACGGCCGCCGCCTGCAATCCTTCGGGAGGAGGCGGCGGGGTGTTGTCCACGGTGTAGCTGAAGAGGGCCTCGCCCCTGTTCCCGGCCGCGTCGAAAGCCCGCGCTCTGAGATACCAGAGGCCGTCGTCGAGCTCCCTCGTGTTCAGGGAGATCTTGTTCTCAGGCCCCGTGTAAAGCTTCGTCCATGCGGCGCGGTCAGGGGAGATCTCGAGCTCATACCGAACGACGCCCACGTTATCGGCGGCCGAGATCTCGACCTCCACCACGCCCCCCACCTTGGAGCGATCGGGAGGCGAGATCTCTCTTATCGCGGGCGGGACGACATCCAAGAAGGCCGGGGTGATCACAAGCCTCACGTCATCTATGAGGTGGCGGTTGTTCAAAGAGCCGGTCGCGGCCGTGAAGCCGAAGCCTCCGAACTTCCTCTGGATGTTCCCGTACCAAGTGAAGATCTCCTCCCCATCCACGAAGACCGAGACGGAAGCCTCATCCACAACCACCTTCGCCGTATGCCACCGGTCGTCCTCGGTTCTCGCATCCTCCCTTCGGACGAGGATATTATCCGCCCGATCCTCGACCAAGGCGATCTCGTTTCCGGGGTGATTGTCGAAGGCGATGCCGTAGCCGCAAGAGCCGTCGAAGCCGAGAGAGCCTCCGGCCGAGGGGGCGTAATCCCTATCCTTGTAGAACATGAGGGCAAGCCCGTCGGCTCCGGTTCCTCCTCCGGCTCTGAACTTGAATTCGACTTCGAAGGGCTCCACGAACTCGTAAGCAAGCAAGATCTGACCCCATTTCCAATCCTCCGGCGGGGTGAGGAGCACCTCGCCCTCTTCGGTTCGCGCGGCGCTTCCCCTGTAGATCCAGAGGCCGGAATCCCCGGAGAAATCGTCGAAGAGGACGATCCTCCCGGAGGTGAGCCAGAAGTACTCGAACTCCGCTTCAAACGGAAAACCTCCCGCCCCCTCTCTATCCTCCCCGGCGGCGAAAAGCCCCACTTTCAAAGTCGCCGGAAGCTCAAAAGCCCTCTCTCCGAGCTCGTTCCAAGAGGAGCCGTCGGCGCTCCAAGCGAAGCGGAGGACATCCCCCTCCCTGGAGAGCCTGAGGTAAACCTCTTCGCCCGAAAATCCGGCATCTCCCGCAGGAGAGGTTACGACCTGAGATCCCTTAAAGGCCTTTCCGAATAAGATGAATGTATCCGCGCTTCGGATGAGGATTCCGGCGGCTTGGAAGTTCGCCTCCGGGGAGGCTTTGACCTTGGCGACGGCGGTGAAATCGCCGCTTGCATCTCGGAGCAATCTCGGAGCGCCGAAGTTGGTCTCGGGCGAAAGATCGTTTCCGGATTGCGGGACGGTTATCCGAAGCTTTCCTCTCTCAAGCGCAAAGGAGCAATCCCCATCCGGATCCTCCCACCGCCATCCCGAAAGGAGCTCCGTTTGGAACTCATCCACAAAATAGGTCTTTGCGGCCTGAGCGCCGGAGCTTCGTCCTCTGACCCTTATCGTGTGCTCTCCCGCCGCTCCTTCGGGAAGCTCGATCTCCCCGCTCCACCTTCCCGAAGAATCCGTTCTGAGCTCCGAGCTTGCCCCGTCGAGGAGCTTTTGGGCGTCGAGCCAGACCTCCACATGCTCTCCGGGAAGGAGCCCTTCGACCTCGACGAAGAGCTTTCGAGAGGGAGCTGCGGGATCGGGGAGAATTCGGATCTCGGGAGAAAGCCTTGCGGTGAAGCAGGCGAAGGCCTCGGCCTTGCTCGTCCCGCCCCGGGCGAGGAAGAGGTGCCTTCCGAGAGAGGCCGTTTTGGGGATGGTGTACTCGCCGACCCACTTCCCCTCATCGTTCGGCCACCCTCCGAAGATCCGAGAGCCGTCGAAGTAGAAGTCCACCCATTCTCCGGGCTTGAACCCCTCGCCGACCAAGGCGACCTTCGTTCCCGGAGGCCCCGCCTCCGG
>CAYRBX010000080.1:0-4757 GCA_964422695.1 uncultured Dehalococcoidia bacterium | reverse complement strand
CCGGGGGGAAGATCCCGAAGGAGCTCCCGAAGCCCTCTCTTTATCATCTCGATGGGCCTTCCCTGAGTGCGAAGGTAATTGCTCGCCACGAGCTCTCCCTCATCATTGATGACGGCCATTTTGGTGGTCACAGATCCTATATCTATCCCCAAGAAGACGTCCATGCCCTTCTCTCTCCTCTGAGCTTGGCTTCCCTCCTCTTCTTCAGGAGATCCACAAAGGCCTCAACGCGCGTCATCATACCCGCCTTCCCCATTTGCTCATCGAAGATCAGGGTTATGAGGGGAATATCCGTTTTGATCGAGGGGAGGATATTGCAGGCGACGATCTCCGGCATGCAGGTGAAGGGAGCTACATGTATGAGGCCGTCGTAACGCCCCACATCAAGCACCTTATGTCCCACCGTCTCCCATCCATCTCCTCCCACATCTCTTGAAAGATAGGGCATGGCCGCGCGATGCAATCTCGCCTTCTCATCCAGCTTGAGGAGGGCTAAGAATAGGCTGAATTTGGTCCAGTGGGAGATGTAAATGCTGCGCCTCACTTCAACTCCGAGCTTCCCCAATTCGATCTCTATATCCATATTGGAGAAGGGCTCAAGCAAGATGTAAAACTCCCCTATAAGCCCGACTTTGAGGGGATCAAAATCCTTGTTTTGAGGAACCGAAAGCAACCTCTCCTTGTACTCCTTCACCGTCTTCCTGAGGGAGGAGAAATCAGATGCCCTCTCGATATCTCTTATCGCCTCCCTGAAGATCTTGGTGGCCGTTCCCTTCTCGATCTCCCGCGCTCTTATCTTCTGAACCAATTTCTCGATCTCATCTATCTCCTTCATCTTGGCGAGGCCGAAGAAGATGGATTTTATGACCTTAGGCCAAGGGCGCCCCGAGAGCTTTTTGAAGAGCTCAAGAACGCTGAAGATCCTCCCTCCGAATAGATCCACTTTGATCATTTCGAATTGAAATCCGAGATCCTTGAGAATTCTCTCCTGAAGGATGGCGTAATATCCGAAGCGGCAGAGCCCTCTTCCCGAGGGCATGATGAGGAGCTCCGCCCCTCTCTCCAAGGCTTCGTAGAAATTGCCCAAAGTTATCTTGAAGGGAAGGCATACCGTCTCGGGGGAGTACCGCACCCCGAGGGAGAGGGTGCGACGGCTCGAGAAGGGAGGAACCACATATTCCAATCCGAGATCCTCGAAGGCCGTTTTCAGAACAACCCACAGATTTCCGAGATGAGGTGCGGTTACCTTCATCTCCCTTCCTCAAGCCCTCTGCAGCTGGGGGATCCTCTTGCGGCGAATTATCATATCGACGAAAGCCTCAAGGCGCGTTACGAGCCCCACATCGGAGGTGTGCTCATCTAAGGTGAGGATGAGAAACGGCTTTCGGGAGGAGCGCTTGGCGTGATGCTCCAGCATCCCCAGCATGAGGGAATCCGGTCCGCATCCGAAGGCCTGAACCGCGATGACCCCGTCCACATTCGGATCTTCGTCGAGATAGTATCCCCCGGCTCCGGTCACCTCATCCTCATAAGTCCAGTAAAACCTCCCCACGATCTCGAGCACCTTCCTCTCCAGCTCCTTCTTGGGGATCATCTCGGGAGTTGAGACCTCAATGCCCATTCTCTCCAAGCGCCTCAGGAGAGAGTGATTGATGAAATCATCGTAAATGATATAAGGATGGCCTATGACCGCAACTCGAAGGCTCCGCTCCGAGCCGGGGAGCTTCGGGGGCTCCCGGAAGAAGGGATCGCGGCAGATCTCGGCTATGGCCCTGGGGGCTGTGAGCTTCCTTGCGGACATGAGATTCAAGTAAGCTCGATGAGCTTCCCACGCCGCCTCCGCCGCCTGCTTTATCCTCAGGGGGTTTTTGGTGAAGAGAGATCCCACCTTGTAGATCGCAAGGTACAGCTCCACCCTCCCCTTCGGGAGCTCGATATCGGGATCGATGATGGGAGGAGCTTCCGGAACTACGGCCCTCACGATATCGGGAAGGCCTAAGAATTTGGCGCAATTGTAGGACTCCGGGCGCAAGCTCCTTATCCCCGGGATGAAGAGGTAATCGCATTTATCGCAAAGCCAGGCCGCATGGCCGCAAAATACCTTCACCGGAAGGCAGGTCTCCGGAGCCGTTCGGGAGATGCCCATTTGAAGTATCTCGAGATTGGTGGGAGGGGAGGTCACGATCTCGGCGCCGAGATGCTCGAAGAAGGTCTTCCACATCGGGAAGTACTGGTAGAAGAGGAGAGCGCGCGGAATGCCGACCCTCTTCATCTCCGCTCTTCTCAGGAAGAGGTCACCATCAGGGCCTTCTCCCTGGCGCGCCGGCGCAGGTACCCGGCTCTTCTCGTCGCCACCCTCCCCTCGGGGAAGTCCATGAGCTCCTCCCACCTCTCCGCCCACTTGTACTCCTCCTCCCAGATGGGATCGAAGATCTCCTTCACCCTCTGAGCGTATCTGTCGAGAGCTTCGGCTATCCTCCCCTCAAGGATGGATTCGGCCCCCTCGTGGGTCGGGTAGGCGTTAAATCGGCGCACGACCGTGCGGAGGATCTTGGGGTGATCTATGATGGGGCAGGGGCGGAGGGTGTTGTAGCAGAAGGGCTGCATTCGGCGGAGGGCTTTGAAGAAGGGGGAATTCAGAGCTTCAACTAAGGATTTCTCCTTTATGTTATCGGTGGCGAAGTGAATGAAGATGCAGGGCTCCACATCCCCCTTGTGATTTATATGGAAGTAAGTCCTCCCCCCGTTGATGCATCCTCCGGTGAGGGGAGCGTCGTTCCAGAAATCGGCGATGAGAATGGGCTTCGTCTCCCTGAACCGCTTGTTGGCCAGGCGGAGCTGATTTCTCTGCTCCGGGGTGGGCATGAGATCCGGATCGGGATTGTGGCCCACCGGCATGTAGAGGAAGATCCAGCCGTAAAGGCACCCTTTATCCACCAGCATATCGACGAACTCATCGCTTGTGAGAACGTCTATATTGCGGCGGGTGGCCACGGCGCTGAAGCCCACGAGGCATCCGGCATCGCGGAGGATCTCCATCGCCCTTATGGCCTTCTGGAAAGCCCCGCTTCCCCTGCGGAGATCGGTCTCCTCCGCGAATCCCTCAAGGCTCACCATAATTCCGGCGTTGCCGAGCTCGGCGAGCCTTCTCGCCGTCTTCTCATCGATCAGAGCTCCGTTGGTGAAGATCTGAAAGGCCATATCCTGATGGCGCTCCAGTATATCGAAGAGATGATCGTAAATGAAGGGCTCCCCGCCCAGCACCGTCACGAACCTTATGGTTATCTCCTTGGCTTCGTTGAGAATTCGATCGAGGAGCTCCGGAGGCATGTCATCCTTCTTGGTGTAATTGGCGGCGTAACACCCCACGCATCTGTAATTGCAGCGCATTGTGGGCGAGACGAGCATCACAGAGGGAGGGCGGAAGCCGTACTTCCTGCGATACTCCGCCATGCTCTCGGGGTGCCGGAAGGTGACCACGGTGAGCATTTGAGCGAGGTACCTCTTCCTCACATTGGGGTGCAGATCTCGAAGCACTCTGCGAAGCCATGTGGATCCCGGGCTTCCCTCCGAGAACCACTTGATGAGCCAGTCCGCGATCATGCGGTGCTGTTCGGTGACGGCTATTCCGCGAAGGGCTTTGGCCAGAGCCTCATAAGTCCTTTCGGGAGCGTGTCCCAGAAGCCCCAGAGCTTGGCTTACGAGGATCTCCGAAGCTCTGCTCTTAACCCGGCTTAAAATGCCCATCTCCGACCCCCTTGGCAGCGCTTACTAAATATAAGCTGAGCTGAGGCAGGGGGTCAAGAGAGGATTCGCTTCTGAAGGCGGGAGGGCGTATGTTAGAATATGCTCCGAAAGCAAATGAAGGTGATAAGGAAGATCGAGGAGATGAAGGAGGAGAGGGGGAGGTTGCCCGAGCCCGTGGGATTCGTCCCCACGATGGGCTTCCTCCACGAAGGGCATCTCGCTTTAATCAAGAGGGCGAGAGGGGAAAATGAGAGCGTTGTGGTGAGCATCTTCGTGAACCCCCTGCAATTCGGGCCGGGGGAGGATTTCGACAGATATCCTCGCGATATAAATAGGGATCTGCGGCTTCTGGAGGGGGAGGATGTCGATGTGGCCTTCATCCCCTCCGAGTCGGATATGTACCCTCCGGATTTCTGCACATTCGTTGATGTTCGGAAGATCACGGAGCGCTTGGAGGGGGCTTCGCGTCCCGGGCACTTCCGGGGAGTGGCGACGGTGCTCGCAAAGCTCTTCAATATCGTAAGGCCTCAGAGGGCTTATTTCGGGCAGAAGGACGCTCAGCAGCTCGTGGTGGTGAGGAGGATGGTGCGCGATCTCAATATGGATGTGGAGATCGTGGGAGTTCCCACGGTTCGGGAGCCCGACGGCCTTCCGGCGAGCAGCCGGAACATCTACCTCTCCGAAGAGGAGAGGAGGGCGGCGGGGGTCGTGTGGAGGGCGCTTTGCCGGGCGGAGGAGCTGTGGAGGAGGGGCGAGAGGAGGGCTTCGGAGATCCGCTCCGGAATGCAAGAGATATTCGATCTCGAGCCCCGGGTTCTCGTCGAATATATAAGCGTCGCCGATCCCAAGACTTTGGAGGAGCTTGAGGAGATCGAAGGCCCCGCTCTCATCTCCCTCGCGATCAGAATCGGAGGGACGAGGCTCATAGATAACATAATCGTGGGGGGCGGAGTTGAGGATCTTGGCGACCAATGATGATGGGGTTTTCGCCGAGGGCTTATGGGCTTTGG
>CAYRBX010000079.1:0-4927 GCA_964422695.1 uncultured Dehalococcoidia bacterium | reverse complement strand
GGATGTGGGTGGAAGCCTCAAGAAGGGGAATGAGGCTCTCCCGCCTCATCGCGAGAGAAGCCCGGAGGCTCGGAGCCGAGATCATCGCCACCTCCTGTCCCTTCTGCCTTCTCAATATCCTCGATGCCGTGAAAGCCGAAGGGCTTGAAGAGGAAATGAAGGTTTTCGATATTCTCGAAATCCTGAGAGAGGTGCTCTCATGAGGCTCTTCGGCAATCTCTACGCCTACCTCTGGAGCGGGGAGGGGACGAACTGCAATACTTACCTTCTCGCCGGAATTCTGCGAGGGGAGCGCCCTCACGTCCTCATAGATCCGGGATTCGTGACGAACGAGAGGGGGGAGCGATGCTTCGATTTCCTCCTTCAGGCCCTCCTGCAAGATGGAATCAACCCCGAGGAGATAGGCCTCATCATCAACACTCACTGCCATCCGGATCACTGCGAGGCGAACGCGAAGCTCGTGGAGCTCACCAAGAGGAAGAGGGGGAAGGGGAAGGCGGAATCGGCTCTGCTCGCGATCTCCGTATATGAGGCCGAATTCCTGAGGGGAGAGGGGAGGAAGATATTTCAAGATCAGAGGAAGGAGATCGATTTCGTTCCCGATTTCTTCCTCAAGGAGGGGAGCTTATCGCTCGGCAAGGAGGTGAAGATCCATCTTGAGGTCATTCACACGCCCGGCCACTCCCCCGGCTCCATAAGCTTGTACTGGCCTGAGGCGAAAGCCCTCTTCTGCGGGGATACGATCCTCTACAGGGAGATCGGCGCTTTCGACCTTCCGGGAGCCGACAGGAAGCTCCTCCGCCGCAGCATCGAGAGGCTCTCGGAGCTCGATGTGGAGATCCTCCTCCCGGGGCATTCGACTCGCTACGGGAACATCATAGCCGGAAGGGAGAGGATCAGGGATAATTTCTCCGCCATTCGCGTCCGCTTCTTCCCCTCCCTCCTCTGATCGGCAGCTTGAGAGGGAGAGGGCGGGAAGGAGAAAATAAAAGTGAAAAACGAGATGCTGCTTGAGCTTGTGGTGGAGAATTTCGCCATCATAGAGCGGCTCCTCCTCTCCTTCGGCCCGGGGCTCAACGTGCTCACAGGCGAGACCGGAGCCGGAAAATCCCTCATCATCGACGCCATAAGCGCATTACTTGGGGGGCGCGTAGGGGAGGAGGTGATAAGAAGCGGGGCCGATTGCGCTCGGATCGAGGGGGTGTTCTCGCTTCAGGGAAGGGAGGAGGAGCTCCGAAAGCTCCTCGCCGAATACGGAATAGACGCCGAGGAGGGTATTCTCATCCTCTCCCGGGAGATCTCACGCGGGGGCAGGAGCCGGGCCAGAGTGAATCGAAAGCCCGTGCCCTTAAAGGTGCTCGCCGAGATAGGAAGGCATCTCGTCGATATTCACGGCCAGACCGAGCACCTATCCCTGCTTGATCCCAGAACTCATATCCTCTTCCTCGACGGCTTCGCCGGGCTCTCGGAGCTCCGAAGGGAATTCGCCGGAAGGGTCGAGGAGCTCCGGGAGGTGGAGAGGGAGCTTGAGAGGATCAGAAGCGAGGAGAAGGAGAGGGAGAGGCGTCGGGATCTCCTGAGCTACGAGATCCGGGAGATCGAGGAGGCATCCCTCTCCCCCGGAGAGGAGGAGGAATTGCGAAGGGAAAGGGATATCCTCGCTCACGCCGAGAAGATCCTCACCGCCTGCGATCTCTCCTACAGAGCTCTCTCCGGAAGGGCTTCGGACGGCCTGAGGGAGGCCATATCCTCCCTGAGGCTCGCCGCTCGCTTCGATCCCTCTCTGAACTCGTTTCTCGCGGAGCTTGAGGGGATGAGCTCTCAGCTCGACGATCTCCTCCTCTCCCTGCGCTCTCATGTCGAGAGATTGCAATTCGATCCGAAGCGCCTCGAGCAGATCGAGGAGAGGCTCTTCCTCATCTCAAAGCTCAAGAAGAAGTACGGGGAGACGATCGAAGAGATCCTCGAATACGCCGAGAGGGCCAGGAGGGAGCTTGAGGAGCTCTCAAGAGCCGAGGAGAGGGGGGAGGAGCTCGCGAGGAGGAGGGAGGAGCTCCGCAGGGAGCTCGGGGAGATGGCCTTCCGGCTCTCCGAGTCGCGAAGGGAGGCGGCGCGAAGGCTTTCGGAGATGGTGGAGAGGGAGCTTGAGGATCTCAACATGAAGCGGGTGAGATTTGAGGTCAGCATCACGCGGGAGGAGGATCCGGAAGGCCTCCCCTCTCCGGAGGGAAGGTGCTTCGCCTTCGATGAGAACGGAATAGATAAGGTCGAGTTCCTCATCGCCACCAATCCCGGAGAGCCCCCAAGGCCTCTCTCCAAGATCGCCTCGGGGGGAGAGACGTCCAGGATCATGCTCGCCCTCAAGGTCGCCCTGCGCTCCGTGGATCCGGTGCCGGTGCTCATCTTCGATGAGATAGATTCGGGAATCGGAGGGAGGAGCGGGGAGGTTGTGGGGAGGAAATTGTGGGAGCTTGCGGGAGAGCATCAGGTCTTCTGCGTCACTCACCTTCCTCAAATCGCGTGTTTGGGAGATCAGCATTACTCGGTGAGCAAGGAGGTGATCGACGGGAGGACGAGAACTTCTGTGAGGAATCTCATGAAGAGGGAGGAGAGGGTGAAGGAGCTTGCGGCCATGCTCGGCGGCGGGGAGAAGATGGAGGAGGGGGGGCTGGAGCTCCTGGAGAGAGCTGAGAGGTGGAAGAGGGAGAAGAGGAGAATTTAGAGAGGGAGGAAGATGGGAGAGCTCAAAAGCGCATTCGAGAAGGCTTGGGAGAAAGCCGAACGCTTGGGGAAGCTCTCGGAGGAGGAGCGGAGGGAGAGGCTTGAGGAGGAATTCGTTCCGGTGGGAAGGAGATTCGCATCTCAATTCCTGGAGCACGGCTCTCAGAGGATCCTTCAGGAGCAGCTGGAGAGATTCTCGGGGGAGGAGAGGAAGCTCGTTCTTCGCGGAATGCTCCTTGAGCTCCTCGAGCGAATAAAGCTTGAAGATCTTCAGGCCTCTCTGAGGGCGTTGGAGGGGCTCAGGAGCCTTGAGGATAAAGGAGCTTTGAGCGAGATCATCGGGAAATTGGAATCGTTCATCGAGAACTTCAAGATGAGGAGGGAGGAGAAATTCAATCTCGAGAGATCCAGAATAGAGCGCGTGAAACGCGATCTGCTTCACCAGCTGCGCATCTCCGGAAGCGCCATAGCGGGGATCAACATCGAGGGGAGCAGGGAATGGGGGGAGATCGAGAGGAGGATTCGGGAGGAGGCGGAACCTCAGCTTGAAGCTCTGAGAAGAGAGGCTCTGGAGCTCCTCCAAAACCTCTGAAGCGCCTTCTTCCTCCTTCGCTTCCGCCGCCGGAGGGGAGGCATGAAATCCGATATCGATCTCAGAGAGGCGAAGGCGCGCCTCTTCGAGTACCTCCGTCGGGAGATAAAGGACGAGAGGGTGATTCAAGCTATGGAGAGGGTTCCGCGAGAGCTCTTCGTTCCCCCGCACCTCAGGCATCTCGCCTATGAGGATATGCCCCTGCCCATAGGCAAGGGGCAGACCATCTCCCAGCCCCTCATAGTGGCCCTCATGACTTGCGCTTTGGAGCTCAAAGAGGGAGATAGAGTTCTTGAGGTGGGAACCGGAAGCGGGTATCAGGCGGCCATCCTCGCGGAGCTCGCCGGATGGGTGGTGAGCGTGGAGAGGATTCCCGAGCTCCTCGAAGCGGCGAGAGAGCGCCTCTCGGCTTTGGGCTACAGGAATATCGAATTGCATCTCGCCGAGAGGGAGCTCGGATGGAAGAGAGGGGCGCCTTACAACGCCATCATCGTCACCGCCGGAGCCCCAAAGGTGCCCCAGACGCTTCTTGATCAGCTCGCCGACGGGGGGAGGCTCGTCATTCCCGTGGGCTCTCGCTACGAGCAGGATCTCCTCAAGATCACCAAGAGGGGGGAGAAGATCAGAACCGAGAGCCTCGGCCCCTGCCGCTTCGTTCCCCTCATCGGGGAGGGAGCGTGGGAGGAAGAGGAGGATGAGCTCTTCCGGCTCTGAACCCGATATGGAGCTTCGCTACCGCCGCATCGTCGTCAAGGTGGGAACGAGCCTTGTGACCACGGAGGACGATCGGCTCGATGAGGAGGGCATCTCCCGCATCGTGAAACAGGTCGCCCTCCTTCATCGAGAGGGGGCTGAGGTGGCCATCGTCTCCTCGGGAGCCGTCGCCGCCGGAAGGGGGAAGTTGGGGCGGAAGATCCGGCGCAGGGATATCCCCTTCAAGCAGGTGCTCGCCTCCTTGGGCCAGACGAGCCTCATGCAATCTTACGAGAAGCTCTTCTCCTCTTACGGAATCCTCACCGCTCAAGCGCTCCTCGCGAAGCCGGATATCTCGAGCCGCTTGGGATATCTCAACGCTCGAAATACGCTCCTTGCGCTCCTCCGCCTTCGCGTCGTTCCCATAATCAACGAGAACGATGTGGTGGCCGTAGATGAGCTTGAGGGAGCGAGGTTCGGGGATAACGACACCCTATCGGCCTTGGTGGCCAATCTCATAGATGCGGATCTCCTCGTGATCTTAAGCGATGTCCCCGGCCTCTTCACCTCCGATCCGAGGCGCGATCCCGATGCGAAGTTGATCCCCCTCGTGGAGCGAATAGATGAGGCCATCGAGGAGGCCGCGGGCAAGATCCCCGGGCCGAAGGGAACGGGGGGCATGATCACCAAGATAAGGGCGGCCGAATTCGCCACGGCTTCGGGGATAACGGTGGCGATCGCTTCGGGAAGGGATCCCGATGCCGTAGTGAAGCTTGCTTGCGGGGAGCATGTGGGGACGATCTTCCCTCCCCTCACCTCGAAGCTCGAGAGCCGCAAAAGGTGGATGCTGAGCCTAACCCCCAAGGGGAGGATCTACCTCGATGAGGGGGCGGTGAGAGCTCTCGTCGAGGGGAAGAAGAG
>CAYRBX010000078.1:0-4955 GCA_964422695.1 uncultured Dehalococcoidia bacterium | reverse complement strand
CCCCTTCTCCGAGGTGAACAGAGTTCTGGGAGGAGGGATCGTTCCGGGATCTCTGGTGCTCATCGGGGGGGAGCCGGGGGTGGGGAAATCCACCCTGCTCCTCATGATCGCGGGGGCCGTGTCCGAAGAGCGGGGAGATGTGCTCTACATCTCGGGGGAGGAATCCCCTCAACAGATAAAGATGCGAGCCGAGAGATTGGGGATTTCGGGCGAGAGGATCCTCCTCCTCTCCGAAACAGAACTCGAAAGGCTTTTATCCTGCGCCGATGAGGTGAAGCCGAAGCTTTTGATCGTCGATTCCATTCAAACCGTTTACCTCGAGGAGCTCGGAGGGGTTCCCGGAACGATCGCTCAGGTGCGAGAGGCCACCTTGAGGCTCATGCGATGGGCCAAATCCACCAAGATCCCCGTCTTTATAGCCGGGCACGTCACCAAAGAGGGGGTGATAGCGGGGCCTTCGGTGCTCGAGCATATGGTGGATTGCGTTCTCTACCTTGAGGGGGAGCGCTTCAGCTCCTTCCGCATACTTCGCACCACGAAGAATCGCTTCGGCTCCACCAATGAGGTGGGCGTCTTCGAGATGACCGACAGAGGCCTTCTTGAGGTGAGGGATCCGAGCGGCCTCTTCCTCACAAGGAGGAAGGAGGGGGTGGTGGGGTCGATAGCGGTTCCGGTTCTGGAGGGAACGAGGGTGCTCGTGGTCGAAATTCAAGCTCTCACCAATCCCACCCCCTACCCTCAGCCCCGCCGAACCGTAACCGGCTTGGATTTGGGAAGGCTCCTCATGATAGCCGCCGTCCTCTCAAGGCGCGCCAAAATCCCCCTCGCCGATCAGGATATCATCGCCAACGTGGTGGGGGGGATAAGGGTGGATGAGCCGGCGGCCGATCTGGGCTTGGCCATCGCCATAGCGTCGAGCCGCCGCAATATTCGCATAAGCCCGACCGTGGCGGCGATAGGCGAAGTGGGGCTCGACGGCGAGATCCGCCCCATCTCTCAGATCGAGAGGAGGATCGCGGAAGCCGCCAAATTGGGATTCACGTCCTGCCTCGTTCCGAAGCTCTCGGCCGAAGGGCTTCCGAATCCCCCTCTCAAGATCATCCCCGTGGGAACTCTTATCGAAGCTCTGGATGCGGCCTTCTCCGCGCCCTGAGGTTGAATTCCCCTCCGGTTTGGCGGAAAATTTGGGGGTGTGAGGGGGAGATTTGACGGGCTTTTGCGATTCCTTCTGATCTTCCTCCTCTTCGCCCTCCTCCCCCTTCCCGCTGCGGGATCGGGCTTTCCGATTCACGAGAATCCGGCCACGGCCCAAGAATCCCCCAATCCCGCCTTCCTCCTCCTCTCCTTCGGGGAGATCATGGAGCTCATAGCCGCCGCAAGGCACGGCGAGGCGCGATCTCTCCTCGATCTTGTAAGGAGGGCTCACATCCCCGAGGAACTCAAGCTTCTGGCTCAAAGGTACAGCGAGCACCTCTCCGATCTCTCCCTCGCGCTTGAGGAGCTTTGGAGGACTTTGAATCTGGCGGAGGGGCTTCTCCGCGAGAATCGCCTCGAGGAGGCGAAAGAGGAGCTTGAGAAGGCCGAGGAGCTTGCCCGGAGGGCCGAAGGGCTCCTGCTGGAGGTTGAGAGGGCTACGGAGAGGATAGCAAGGCGCGCGGGGGCTTTGGGGGCTCCGGCCGGAGCCGAGCTTTCGAAGGCGCGCGAGAGGCTTGAGAGAGCCCTTCAAAAGCTTGCCGACCTTCAGAGAAGGTATGAGGAGCTCTTGGAGAAGCTCCGCCGGAACATCCTCCCCCAAAAGGAGGAGCTCCTCCCCGTCCTCCTCACCTTGAAGGCCAGGCCCTGCGATCCTTGGGTGGGAGGGGAGGTGCGGGTGGAGGGGGAGCTTCTCGTCGAAAGCATGCCGCTTCCGGGAAGGGAGGTTCGGATTCTCCTCGACGGAAGGGAGGCAAGGAGGGTCCGAACGGACGGAAGGGGGATTTTCGAAAGCACCGTCGAAATCCCCCACAAATATACCAAAACCATAACGCTCAGGGCTTCCTTCATTCCGGAGGGGGAGGATGCGGAGCATCTGCGGGCCGCCGAAAGCCCCCCAATCCTGCTTCATCCCCGCTTTTGGGAATCCCATCTTGAAATCGAGGTTCCCGAAAAGGCCCACCCCGGCCTTCCCCTCAAGATCCGGGGGAGGATCAAAAGCGTGGGCCCCCCGATCTCAAGATCGGTGGAGATCAGGCTTTTGGGGAGAAGGCTTGCTCTGATCAGATCCGAAGGGGATTTCCTCTTGGAGCTTACCCTCCCCCCGGACATCCCCCCGGGCGTTCACATCCTGAGGGCCGAGCTTCCGCCCTCGGGGGTTTACGCGGGGGATGAAGTTCGAAAGGAGCTTTCGGTCGAAAGATGCCCTCTTTCCTGCAGGCTTCACGTACCTCCTCTTGTTCCGGTTCCGGGGAAGGTGAAGATCGAAGGGGAGATCAAAAGCTTGGAGCTTTTCCCCTCAAAGGTCCGGGCGGAGATCACATTCGGAGGGGGGAGGGCGGAGGCCGTCGCCGAGGAGGGGAAATTCAAGGCCCTCCTCCGAATTCCCTACTCCCCCTCTCTTGCGGGGCCTTCCGAGCTTGTGGTGAAGCTCATTCCCGAAGATCCTTGGTTTTCCCCAAAAACCTACAGGGTTTCGGTCTTCTCCCTCAATTTGCTGAATTTGGGGCTCCTCGGGGCCCTGCTCTTGGGAGTGATGTGCGCTCTGAGGAGGCCTCGAATTCCGGAGGGCCCTCCGATGAAGGAGCTTGAGGCCGTCGAGCTTTCCGCTCGGGAGGCGGGAGGGCCGGAGGGGCCTTTGGGGGTTTTCTGGAGATTCTTCCGATTTGTGGAGTCTATAACCCGAAAGAAGCTCAAGCCCTCTTCGACCTTGAGGGAATTCCTGAGCGCGGTCGAGGGGGAGCTTGAAGCCGGAATAAGGGAGGCTTTGAGGAAGTTCGTGGCGCTCCTTGAGAGGATTCTCTATGCGCCCGCAAAGCCCTCCCGCCGAGAAGTAGAGGAGGCGGAGAGGGAGGCCGAGGCTCTTATGGGGGAGAGGCGGTGAGGAGGTACATGGGGATTTTGGCGCTTTGCGCTTTCCTCCTCTCCCTTCTTGTGATCCGCACCTTCCCCCTCCGGGAGGATTTCAGAGTGGAGAACGAGGCTTGGAACGGCCTTTCGGAATTCGCCCGCTTCGCCGGAGCCGCACCGCTTTATTCGCTTTCCTCCCTTCCCGAAGGGGGCGCGCTCATCCTCCTCCTCCGAAAGCCCCCCGAAGATGGGGAGGCGAAGGGGATTTCGGATTTCATACGGAGGGGAGGGAGGGTTTTGCTCTTGGATGATTTCGGATTCGGAAACAAGCTTCTGGAGGAGATGGGCCTTGAGGTGAGGTTTTGGGGAAAGCCCCTTAAAGATCCCTTATTTAATTACAAAAATGAGGATTTCCCTCTCATCTTCTCCCTCGCTCCCGAAACCGAAGCTCAGGAGCTCATCCTGAATCACCCCACGGCTCTCAAAAATGCGGAGGGGCTTGAGATCCTCGCCTCCTCATCTCGGTATAGTTTTGTAGATGAGAACGGAAACGGGAGATGGGATCGGGAGGAGCCGGGAGGGCCCTTCCCCGTGGCCGCAAGGCTCAGGATGGGAGAGGGGGAGCTTGTGCTCATCTCCGATTCCTCTCTCATCATCAACGGGATGAGGGATCTCGGGGATAATTTCGCCTTCACAAGGAAGCTCTGCGGGGAGGGGCCTCTCTTCTTGGATCAATCCCACCTTCCCGAAAGCCCCTTGGCTTCGGCGAAGCGGAAGCTTGAAGATGCGAGAGCCTTCCTCTCTCGAAAGCCTTGGGTTGTGATCTTCGCGGCTCTTCTTGTTTTCGGCCTTGCAAGACCTCTCTGGAGGAGGAGATGATGGAGGATCTGAGGAGGGTTCCGCAGAGGATTCTGGAGGAGGTCTCCAAAGTCGTTATCGGAAAGGATGATGCGAAGGAGATCTTGCTCGTAGCGCTTCTCGCCGAGGGTCATGTGCTCGTCGAAGGCCTTGCGGGAACGGCCAAAACGCTCCTCTGCCGCACCTTCTCCCAAGCTATAGGAGGGGTGTTCAAGCGAATACAATTCGCCCCCGACCTCCTCCCCTCCGATATCACCGGATTTTACCTGTATTGGCCTTCGGGGGAGCCGAGATTTCAGCCCGGCCCCATCTTCGCCAATGTGGTGCTCGCCGACGAGCTCAATCGCGCCACCCCCAGAACTCAAGCGGCGCTTCTCGAGGCCATGCAGGAGAGGCAGGTGACGGTCGAGAGGGAGACGCACCTCCTCCCCTATCCCTTCATGGTGGTGGCGAGCCAGCTTGTGTACGGAGCCGAGGGAACCTACCCTCTCACCGAAGTGCAGATAGATAGGTTCATGTTCCGGGTGTGGAGCGGCTTTCCCGAGCCCGAGGAGGAGAAGCGCATTCTGGAGCGAATAGAATTCCTCGATGCTCCGGATGTGAGGCCCGTGACCGATCCCGAGGAGATCCGCCGCGTTTGTGAGGAGGTGAGGAAGGTGTATGTGGCCGAGGAGCTCAGAGATTACATAGTGCGGCTTGTGGGGAGGATAAGGGGGGATCCGGATGTGCTCGCGGGCCCAAGCCCCCGGGGGAGCATCGCTCTGTACAAGGGGGCGAGAGCTTTGGCCTTCCTCAGGGGAAGGGATTACGTCATCCCCGATGATATAAAGAGGCTTGTTCCCTTCGCCCTCCCCCATCGCATAAAGCTCCGTCCCGAAGCCGAGATGGAGGGATTGAGCCCCGGGGAGGTGGTGGAGAGGGCTTTGGAGGAAACTCCGGTTCCGAAAGGAGGGCTTTGAGAAGGAGGGCGCCTCGCCTATATCTCCTTGCGCTTTTGGGAGCTCTCACCTTCCTCCTCCCCTTCCCCTCATTCCTCTTTCCCCTCGCCCTCCTCT
>CAYRBX010000077.1:0-4972 GCA_964422695.1 uncultured Dehalococcoidia bacterium | reverse complement strand
GGCTTGAGCGAAGCTACCGAGAGGCCTTCCGGATGCTCGGGGAGGAATGGAAGCCCCCATCCCGACCCCTAACCTCCGCCCCCCTCTCATCGTTTCCCATTATGAGAGAAGAGAAATCGGAGGAGGTGAGAGGAGATGAAGGCGAGGATGAGATGGCCGGCTCTGGCGCTCGGGATGCTTCTGCTCTTCGCTCTCCTCCTTCCCGGCCTGAGCACGGCCCGGGCGGAGGAAGCCGCAAGAACCGAAGGGGAAGCGGCCAGGACTTTCAGGATCGCGGGGAAGATAATCTCGGCGGGAGAGCACAGCATCATCGTGAAGACCTTGAAGGGAGAGGTGGAGGTTCGGATCACTTCGGATACCGAAATTCACATACCGGGGGTGGAGAATCCCCAATTGGGCGATCTTGGGGAAGGCCGCTTCGTGGTGGTGAAGGGCGTAAGTTCGGAAGAGGGGGTGGTGGCGGAGGAGATCTCCGTTCCCCCGCGCCATCCTCTGCGCTCGAAGGTGGCGAGGTTCTTCGGCCTTCTCAAGCAGAGGATCATCGCGCCCTTCCTCAAATTGAAGAAACGCATTCGGGTTCCTGAGGGCATCATCATCACGGGAGAGGTCTCTTCCGTATCTCAGGGGAAGCTCATCGTGAAGACGAAGGAGGGGGAGGAAATCGAAGTCCTCATCCCTCCGGAGGCCGAAATTCGCATTCCCGGAGCGGAGAACCCCTCCCTTGAGGATATCGAGGAGGGCGCTCGCGTCATGATAAAAGCCCGAAAATCCGATGGAGAGCTTGAGGCCGAGAAGGTGATAGCGCTTGAGGTCAAACCGGCGTTCCGGAAGATCGGCAGAATCCTCAAGCTCGTTCCGATCCTCCGCCACATGATTTTCGGGAAGGTCGAAGCGGTCTCCGAAGATTCCATCACCATAAAATCCTGGTGGGGCAAAGCCGAGATAAAAGTGACTTCGGAGACGAAGGTGAGGATGAGAGGAAATCCTCAAGCTTCCGTTCGGGATTTGGAGCCGGGAACTCCGGTGATCATCATAGGCCGTGAGGTCGAGGGGGAGCCGGTGGCCCGCCTCATCATCGCCTTGAGCCTCCAAACCGAATAGAGAGGAAGGGCGCCCCCGCCGGGGGCGCCCTCCTTCGCGATTTGTTGACGCTTCGTTCGGGAGATGACATTATGAGAGGGGATCATGCAGAATATGCAACTCCCCTCAAGCTTTATAAGCAAGGTAGAGAAGGCCAAGATCTACGCCTCGGAGAGGGAGAGGGCGAAATTCCTGGAGTTCAAAGTTCGCTTCCGCGGCGATCATGCGGAATATCTCGTGAGCTTCAATGAGGGGAAGTGGACGTGCACCTGCCGCTTCTTCCGGCGCTGGGGGACTTGCAGTCATATAATGGCGCTGGAGCAGATCCTCCGGGGAATGCTCCCCTGATCACTCCTCAAAAGCGCGGAAGATAAGGCAGCAGTTCTGCCCTCCGAAGCCGAAGCTGTTTGAGAGAACGGCTTTCACCTCCTTCTTCCTCGCGCGATTCGGAACGTAATCGAGATCGCATTCCGGATCTCTGTGCTCGTAATTGATGGTGGGGGGGATGATGCCCTCGAGAATGGTCTTCACCGAGGCTATCGCCTCCACCGCTCCCGCCGCTCCGAGCAGATGGCCTATCATCGATTTGTTGGAGCTTACGGGGATCTTGTAGGCGAGCTCTCCGAACACCTTCTTTATGGCGAGGGTTTCGACCTTATCGTTCAGAGGAGTGGAGGTGCCGTGAGCGTTTATGTAATCGATATCCTCAGGCCGGAGGCCCGCATCCTCCAGAGCGAGCTTCATAGCTCTCGCCTCCTCGGCGGCGTCGGGCTCCGGAGCGACGAGATGGTAGGCGCTCGCCGTAATTCCGAAGCCCACAAGCTCTGCGAGAATGGGGGCATCTCGGCGGAGGGCGTGCTCGAGGCTTTCGAGCACCAAGATCCCCGCCCCCTCCGCGGGCACGAAGCCGTCTCTCTTCGCATCGAAGGGACGGCTCGCCTTCGTGGGCTCCTCATTGCGAGTGGTCAGAGCCTTCATGCTGCAGAACCCGGCTATTCCGAGCCTCGTGAGGCCGGCTTCGGTTCCTCCGGCGAGCATCACATCGGCCCATCCCCTGCGTATGATCTCGGCCGCCTCCCCTATGGCGTGAGCTCCGGCGGCGCATGAGGTGATGATGGTGGAGTTGTAACCCCGAAGGCCGAAGGTGATGCTCACCTGAGCCGCCGCCATGTTGGCGAGCATGGAGGGGATGAAGAAGGGGCTCACCCTCCTCGGCCCCCTCTCGTACAGCACCACGCACTCCCTCTCCGTTTCGGGAAGCCCCCCGCTTCCGTTTCCCAGAAGCACCCCCACGCGCTCTCTGTTCTCCTTCGAGAGATCGAGCCTCGCGCTCTCTATAGCTTCTCTCGCGGCGGCCACCGCGAATTGCATGAAGCGAGCCGTATGCCTCGCCTCCTTCGCGCTCAGGAAGTCCGTCGGCTTGAAGTCCTTCACCTCTCCCGCGATCTTGCAGGGGAGATCTTCGGCATCGCAGAGGGTGAGGTAATCGATGCCCGATCTCCCCTCCACAAGCCCCCTCCAGAACTCCTCGACGCAAAGGCCCAGAGGGGTTACCGCTCCCATTCCGGTGATCACCACCCTCTCCCTAAGGCTTCTCCGCCTCATCCTCCCTCCTTGGGATCCGATCGTATGCCCAAGATATGCTCCCTCGCCTCGGCGACCACGAAGAGGGAGCCGGTGACGCAGACGAGATCCCTCTCCCCGGCGCGCGAGAGGGCTTCTCTGAGGGCGAGATCCACCCCCTCCGCCGGAAGGAAATCCGCCCTCGCCTCCCCGAGCGCCCTCTCGAGGAGGTGAAGGGGGGCGGCTCTCGGATGCTTGGATTTCGTGAGGATGAGGAGGGCGGCCTCCCTCCCGATCTCCCTCAGCATCTCCTCCACCTTCTTATCTCCGGAGAACCCTACTACGAAGATTTTACGATAATCCGGGAAGTATTTTCTCAGAGCTGCAAGAAGGCGCCGGATCGAATCGGGATTGTGAGCTCCGTCGGCGAGGAGCAGGGGATTCCGCCTCAATATCTCCATCCTCCCCGGCCAGGAGACCCTTCGAAGACCTTCCTCTATCGCCTCCTTATCCACCTCCAGAAGCTCAAGAGCGGCTATGGCGCAAGCCGCGTTCTCAAGCTGGAAGGGCCCCAAGAGCGGAAGGAAGATATCATACTCTCCCCTAAGCCCCCTGACCCGAGCTCTCTGGCCCTCCAGGGAGAAGCCCCTCTCCTCCCACACGATCTCCTCCCCCACTTTCACGAGCTTCGAGCCTTTTTCTCGGGCGATCTCCTCTATCACCGCGAGAGCTTCAGGAGCTTGGGGGGCGATCACGACCGGAACCCCTCGCTTTACGATCCCCGCCTTCTCGGCGGCGATCCGGGAGAGGGTCTCCCCGAGCACCTCGGTGTGATCGAAGCTTATCGAGGTGATAACCGAGACCTCCGGAAGGATCACATTGGTGGCGTCGAGCCTTCCCCCCAATCCCACTTCGATCACCTGAAATTGAACGCCGTTTTTCGCGAAGAACAGGAAGGCAAGAGCGGTGAGGATCTCGAAGGTGGTGAGCTCCCCTTCGGCGTGAACTTCTTCGATCTTGGATTTCATCTCCTCGATGAGAGAGGCAAATTCGCGTTCGGAGATGAGCTCCTCCCCGATCCTCATCCTCTCGCGCATCGTGTGAAGGTGAGGGGAGATGTAGAGGCCGGTGCGAAATCCGGCGGCGCGAAGCCCCGAAGCTATCATCGCGGCCGTGCTCCCCTTCCCCTTGGTTCCGGCGATGTGAACGCTTCTGGCCGCATCTTGAGGATCTCCCAAGAGCTTGAGGAGCTTCCGAACTCGGGAGAGATCGAAGCGGAGCGCGTAGCCGAAGCCCGGGGAGCGCTCCAAATCCGCAAAGCCGAGAACGTACCTCAAAGCCTCCTCGTAATTCATTCGATCCTCCCCGCCGCATCGAACTCTATGGCGCAGGGGAGGAGGCCGCAAGCTGCTCCCCTCGAGATGAGGGATTCGATGTGGAGGCGGGGGCTTCGAAGGCTTCGCTTTGGCTTGGGCTCCGCTCCGGTTCCGGCGGCGATGAAGGGAAGGCCCTCTCCCTCAAGCTCCCTTCCCCTCATACCTGTAAGTTCGAGGGAGCCGCTCCCCCACATCGGCGCTCTTTGAAGCTAAGGATATGGCAGGAGGAATCTTCAGGGCAAGAGGCAGGATAGGTTGTTGATTACGAGAATGAGGCCGGTTGCGGACAAAATGAGGGGAATGAGCCATGGACGCTCTCTGAACTTCCAGAGGGATAAGTAAGCGAGGCCCACCAAGGTCGCCACCTTGATGAAGATGAAGCCCGCGACGCTCCCCCCGAAAGCGCGGAGGATTCCGGCGAGAATGGGATTCGCCTCGTAAGCCCCCCGGGAGAAGGCGAGGAGGGAGGTGAGGATATCCCCGAAGCCGTAGAGGAGGAAGGCCGGTATCCAGTAGATGGGAGGGAGGGCCTTCTCAGAATTCGGATTGAAAAAAGGGGTCTTTCGGAGGGGTTTCCCCCTCCGAAAGACCCCGCCGGGGGGTCTTCTCCTGAGGGATGGAATCCAGAAGGAGGCGGGAGAAAGCTTCGAGGAACTCCCTCATCTCCCTGCGGAAGTTATCGAACTCCTCCCTCGTGATGTAATCTCCCCTCCTTTCCTCCCGTTTCTTCCGGAGGTCGAGAAGCGTGTCGATGCAGAGCTCTATGAATTCCGCGGGCTCGAGCTCCCCGCGATGCTCGTTTATCTTCCGGAAGAGATCCTCGGAGACCACCACGATCCTCCTCCCGGCCATCGCAAGACCTCCTCTCTCAGTACTCCACCGGCTCGAGATACCCTTCAATCTTGTAAAATCCCGGCTTTATGCAATCCCTCAGGGCCACCTTTATCACAAGC
>CAYRBX010000076.1:0-5040 GCA_964422695.1 uncultured Dehalococcoidia bacterium | reverse complement strand
GGGGGAGGTGGGTCATATGGTCATCGACCCTCAGGGACCTTTCTGCAATTGCGGGAAGAGGGGATGCCTTGAGGCCATCGCCTCCGGAAGCGCCATCGCGAGAGCGGCGCGCGAGGAGATCCTGAAGGGCGCTTCCAGCATCATCGGGGATCTCGTCTCCTCTCCCTCCGAGATAGATGCGAGGGCGGTGGTGGAGGCGGCTCGAAGGGGAGATGAGCTCGCTTCGGAGATCCTGAGGAGGGCGGGGAAAGCTTTGGGAATAGGGATCGCCAATCTCGTTCACATCTTCGATCCGGAGCTCGTGGTGGTAGGAGGAGGGGTGGCGAAGGCCGGCCCCCTGCTCTTCGATCCCCTGAGGGAGGCGCTCTCCCGATACCTCATGCCCGATTTCAAGAGCAAATTCCAGCTGAGGGAGAGCGCTTTGGGGGACGACGCGGGGCTTCTGGGGGCCGTCGCCTTCATGATCGAGAAGCTCGGTCTTTCAAGCTCGCCATGATTTCGGCAAGCTCTCTCCGATATCTCTCCCTGAACCTCCCGGGGAACGGAAGGCATCTCACCTCCGCTTTCACTCCCGACTCCTCAACAGCTCTCCTCACATGCCTGCAGATCCTCCTCAAAACCGCCACCACCATCCGGGGCTTGTGCTGCGCGATGAGCTCCCCGAGCTTGCTCTTGGCGGCCTCCCGCTCCTCATCCCTCACGAGCTCTATATTCCTCCCCCTCCCGGGGAGGAGATCCACCAGGTAGCAGCCTTGAGATTTGAAGAACTCCAAGAACTCCTCATACGTCTTGAAGGCTTTTTGAAAGGCATCTTCGAAAGCTTCTTTTGTAGCTTCGCCCAAGAGGGAGCCCTCGGGGGAGTAGAAGAAGCCCTTCTGCGGCGGGGATTCGCCCACGAAGAGGACTTCTATCCTCTCGGGCTTGTAGCTTTCCCTCTTGCTCTCCAAATCCTCCATCGGCCCTCACAGATTATAGGGGGGCTTCCGCCAGATCGTAAAGCCGCTCTCGAATTTGGGGAGCTTGACGGGAGAAAGGGGCTCTGGTAACCTTTCTTATGAGGTGGGGATATAGCTCAGGTGGGAGAGCGCTGCGCTCGCATCGCAGAGGTCGGGGGTTCGAGTCCCCCTATCTCCACCAGAGCGCCCCTGTAGCTCAGCGGATAGAGCGGCGGCGTCCTAAGCCGCGCGTCGGGGGTTCGATTCCCTCCAGGGGCGCTTTTTCTTTTTCGCATGAAGCTATAGGGGATATGGACAGGGAGGGGGGAGCAGGCCTACAATTAATCTGACGAGCCGGAACGAGAGGAAATGGAGAGGAGCCCGGAGGAGGGAGAGCTTCGGGAGACCTCGGCTTGCGGAGCCGAGGTTTCTGTTTTTGAACTTCAGGAGAAAGCGAGGATCCTGCGCCGCCACGTCATTCAGAGCATAACGAAGGCCGGAAGCGGCCATCCGGGAGGGTCTTTATCCGCCGCGGAGATCGTCACCGCCCTCTACTTCAAGGTGATGCGGCATGATCCCAAAAACCCCTGGTGGGAGGATAGAGATCGCTTTATTCTGAGCAAAGGCCACGCGGCCCCTCTGCTCTACGCGGCTCTGGCGGAATGCGGGTACTTCCCGGTTTCGGATCTCTGGACGCTGCGCAAATTCGGAAGCCACCTTCAGGGCCACACTCACAGGCTCTCGACCCCCGGAGTTGAGATGTCGGCCGGCTCTCTGGGGCAGGGCCTCTCCTTCGCCGTGGGGGTGGCGCTTGCGGGAAAGCTGGATCGCAAGGATTATCGGGTTTACGTGCTTTTGGGAGATGGGGAATGCGATGAGGGGCAGATATGGGAGGCGGCCATGGCCGCCTCTCACTTCAAGCTCGACAACCTCACCGCCATCGTGGATTACAACAAGCAGCAGATCGACGGCTGGACTTGCGATCTCGATCGCCTTCCCCCGAAGCTCGCCGAGCGCCACAGGGCCTTCCGCGAATACCCCTGCGTTATGAACCTCGAGCCTCTCGCCGAGAAGTGGAGGGCTTTCGGATGGAAGGTCTTCGAGGTGGACGGTCATAGCTTTGAAGAGCTCCTGGACGCCTTCGAGAAGATAAAAGATGTGAAGGAGCAGCCGTCCGTTATAATCGCTCATACCGTAAAGGGCAAAGGTGTGGATTTCATGGAGAACAATCCGGAATTTCACGGAAGAGCGCCGACGGAGGAGGAATGCGAGAGGGCGTTAAGGCAATTATGACGGTAACGAGAACGAAGCACAGGGAGAATCGAGAGGAGAGCACGAGGGAAGCTTACGGACAGACCCTCGTGGAGCTGGGGAGGGAGAATCCCAATATCGTCGTGCTCGATGCCGATCTCGCCAAATCCACGAAAACCGAATACTTCGCCAGAGATCCGGAGCTCCGAAGCAGGTTTTTCGATTGCGGGATCGCGGAGCAGAACATGATAGGAATCGCGGCCGGGCTCGCCGCTTCGGGGAAGATCGTCTTCGCGAGCACTTTCGCGGTCTTCGCCCCCGGGAGGTGCTTCGATCAGATCCGGCAGTCGATAGCTCAAATGAGGCTCAACGTCAAGATCGTGGCCTCTCACGGGGGCATAAGCGTGGGGGAGGACGGGAGCTCTCATCATGCGATCGAAGATCTCGCTCTCATCTGCGCTCTTCCCGGCTTCACGGTGGTCGTTCCGGCGGATGCCTTCGAGACGAGGCAGGTAATTCGAAAGGCGGCGGAGGTTCCCGGGCCTTTCTACATTCGGCTCAGCCGCCCCAAGACGAGGCTTGTCTACCCGGATGATTATCAATTCGACCTCCGAAGGGGCGTGATCTTGCGCGCGGGCGATGACGTCACGATAATGGCCACGGGGCTTATGGTGGCTTACGCTCTGGATGCGGCCGATATGCTCGCGCAGGAGGGGATAGAAAGCCGCGTCATAAGCATGCCCACGATCAAGCCCATAGATAAGGAGATGATCGTTCAGGCGGCCGAGGAGACCAGAGCGATCGTGACGGCCGAGGAGCACTTGCAGCACGGGGGATTCGGAAGCATCGTGGCTCAGGTGGTGGCCGAGAACTGCCCCGTTCCCATGGCCTTCGTGGCCATAAAGGACACGTACACGGGTTCGGGAAAGGCGAAGGAGCTGCTCAAAGCTCGAGGCCTATCTGCGGAGGATATCGCGAGGGCGGCGCGCGGCGTCTTGGAGCGCAAGAGGAACTTCGCCCGGGTGTTCTACATGAATTCGGTGTGAGCTACTCCTCTTCCTCGCCCTCCAAGATCTCGTCGGAGAAGGTGCCGGCCTCCCTCCCCCTGTAGACCACGACGATGAAATCATCGCGAGGAGCATCTGTGGACATCACGAGCTCATCGTCGATCTGCCCTATGAGCTCCCGGATCTCGCTGTCGAGAAGGCTCTCATCCACACAGAGGGTGGCGTGAACGACGGTGGAGGTGAAGTGAAGATCCACCCTTCCAACCCTCTCCCCGGTGTTCGTGACGATGGTGTACGCCTCCGAATAAGGAGTTCTGCACTCTCTCTCGAAGAAGAATTTCACCTCAAACCTCCCTCTTATTTATTTTGCCTCCGCCGCGGAGGGAGAAGAAGCTCCCCGCTTACGTTCTTATCTGGCCGCTTCCGAAGATCACCCATTTGTAGGAGGTGAGCTCCTTGAGGGCCATAGGGCCCCTCGCGTGCAGCTTCTGAGTGCTTATCCCCACCTCGGCTCCCAATCCGAATTGCCCCCCATCGGTGAAGCGAGTGCTCGCGTTCACGTAAACGCAGGCGGCATCGACTTCATCTAAGAACTTCAAAGCGGCGCTGTAGTCTTCGGTGACTATGGCTTCGGAGTGGCCGGAGCCGTACTCCTCTATATGAGCTATGGCTTCATCTATGCTGTCCACCACCTTGACGGCGGCGATCAGAGCGAGGAACTCCTTCCCCCAATCCTCCGGGGTCGCCGGCTTTATGTTGAGGCCGGGAATCCCCTTCAGGATCTCATAAGCTCTCTCATCGCATCGCATCTCGACTCCGGCCTTAGCCCACTCCTTGGCCATGCGGGGAAGGAATTCGGGAGCGATGGCGGAGTGAACGAGGAGGGTGTCCAGAGCATTGCAGACGGTGGGGCGCTGCACCTTGGCGTTGTAAGCGATGGCCACGGCCTTCTCGATATCGGCGGATTTGTCGACATAAGTATGGCACACGCCTATTCCGCCGGCCACGACCGGCATGGTGGCGTTCTCGCACACGAACCTTATGAGCTCGGCTCCTCCCCGGGGGATGAGGAGGGAGATCACGTGATTCATCTTGAGCATGTGATGCACGAGAGCTCTGTCGGGGGAGGGGATGAACTGAACGGCCCCCTCGGGGATCCCCTCGCTGTAAGCCGCTTCGGCCACGATCCTCGCCAGAGTTTCATTGGAGCGGAGGGCTTCCTTCCCTCCTCTCAGGATGACGGCGTTCCCCGATTTCAAGCACAGCACGGAGATATCGACGGTGACGTTGGGGCGGCTCTCGTAAATCGTTCCGATCACCCCCAGGGGAACTCTCTTCTTCCCCACGATGAGGCCGTTGGGGAGGGTTCGCATATCGAAGTACTCCCCCACGGGATCCGGGAGGGCGGCCACCGCCCTCACATCCTGAGCCATGGAGCGAATGCGCTCGGGAGTTAAGAGCAATCTATCGAGCATGTGAGGGCTCATCCCCCCGGCCTCCGCCTCCCTGTAATCCTCCTCGTTCGCTTTGAGTATCTCCTCCTCCCTCCTCTCGAGCTCTCTGGCTATATTGAGGAGGGCTCTGTTCTTCGTCTCCGTGGAGATGCGAGCGAGCTTCTTCGCCGCGGCTTTGGCCTCCCGCCCCATCGCCTCGAGATCTTCTATCGTGAACTCCCTCATCTCATCCCCCCTGCTTTGCGAAAACGACCATGTTATCCCTGTGAATCACTTCGGCTCCATAATTATACCCCAGTATGCTCTCGATCTCGCTTGAAGGAAGCCCTTTTATCCTCCGTATATCCTCCGCTCTGTAATTCACAAGCCCCCTTCCGATCGTCCTCCCCTCCG
>CAYRBX010000075.1:0-5170 GCA_964422695.1 uncultured Dehalococcoidia bacterium | reverse complement strand
GAGGCGCTCGAAAGGAGATTTGAAGAGCTGCTTTTGGAGCTCGCAAAGCCCGAGATCTTCAGCGATCAATCCCGCCTTCAGGAGCTCCTCAAGGAGAAGGCCTCTCTGGAAGATGTAGTTTGCAAGTTCAGAGATTACAAGCGAATTCTGGGGGAGATCGAGGAGGCCGAGTCCCTCCTGAGGGAGGAGAGGGATCCCGAGTTCCAGAAGTTCCTGAAGGGCGAGCTCTCCCGACTTCGGGAGAGGAGGGAGGAGCTCGAGAGGGAGCTTCAGGAAGCCCTCCTGAGGAAGGAGGAGGGGGAGTTTCAGGAGGCGATAATGGAGATACGAGCGGGAGTGGGGGGAGAGGAGGCCTCGCTCTTCGCTCGAGATCTCTTCCGCATGTACACTCGCTACGCGCACTCGAGAGGATGGGAGGTGGAGCTTGTAAGCAAGACGGAAACGGAACTCGGAGGCTTCAAGGAGGTCATCTTCAAGATAAAAGGGCGCGGCGCTTATGAGAGATTGAAGCACGAGAGGGGGGTGCACAGAGTTCAGAGAGTTCCCATCACCGAGGCCGGAGATCGCATTCACACCTCCACCGCCACCGTCGCCGTCCTGCGCAAGCCTTCTGAGATCGAGATCAAATTGAATCCCGAGGATCTCAGAATAGAGACCTTCAGGGCCGGCGGCCCGGGAGGGCAGCACATGCAGAAGAACGAAACGGCCGTAAGGGTGGTTCACATTCCCACCGGCCTTTCGGTCGTGTGCCGAGATGAGAGATCTCAATATCAGAATAAGATGCGAGCTCTGGAGATCCTGCGCGCCAGGCTCTACGAGCTTGAGAGGAGGAAGCGGGAGGAGGATCTCTCCCGGGAGAGGCGCTCGCAGGTGGGAACGGGGGAGAGGGCCGAGAAGATACGCACTTACAATTTCCCTCAGAAGAGGGTGACCGATCACAGGATAGGGCTCACCTTGTACGATCTCGAGCGGATCTTGGACGGGGAGCTCGACGAGCTCTTGGATGCTCTGGCTTTGAGGGAGAGGAGATCGAAGGGATGAAGATAAGGGAAGCTCTGGAGGCGGCGGCCAGAAGGCTTCGGGAGAGGGGATTTGAAGATCCTCATCTTGAGGCGGAGCTCCTCCTGCGGAAGGCGACGGGCATGAGCAAGGAGGAGCTTTACGCGGAGCTCGAAAGGGAGATGGAGGAAGATGAGGCGCTCGCGCTGGAGGGCCTGCTCAAGAGGCGCCTCAACTTCGAGCCCATAGCTTACATATTGGGGCGGAGGGAATTTTACGGCATAGAATTCCATGTTGATCGAAGGGCCTTCATCCCCCGCCCCGAGACCGAAATCCTGGTCGATGAGGCCCTGAAGGTGGCCGGAGAGCGCTTCGGAGGGGCTTGCTCCATCGCCGATGTGGGAACCGGATGCGGCCCCATAGCCATCTCCCTGGCCATGAACCTCCCCCAAGCCGAGATCTACGCCATCGATATCTCCGCTCCGGCTCTCGAAGTCGCTCTTATAAATTGCAAGCGCTACGGCTTGGAGGGGAGGGTGAAATTGCTTTGCGGAAACCTCTTGGATCCCCTCCCCTCCAAGGTCGATATGATAGTGGCGAACCTCCCCTACATAAGATCCTCCGAGATCGAGAGATTGGATCCCGAAATTCGGGATTTCGAGCCCAGAGAGGCGCTCGACGGAGGGGAAGACGGGCTTCGCCTCCTTCGGGAGCTCATCTCCCAAGCCCGGGGAAAGCTTCGGGAGGGAGGCGTTCTCATCGCGGAGATGGATCCGAGGCAGAGCTCGGCGCTTGCGGAGTGGGCGAAGCTTCATTTCCCCGCCGCCTCGGTGAGGGTGGGGAGGGATCTCTCCGGCCTTCCCAGAATGCTCGTTGTGGATGCGGGCTCCGGTGAGAGCTGAGAGATTATTCCTTCCCCTGAGGGCCGTCGATCCGGAGATCGCGGCTCTCATAAAGAGGGAGAGGGAGCGACAGCAATATCAGATCAATCTCATCGCCTCCGAGAATTACGCCCCCCGCGCGATCTTGGAAGCGCAAGGCTCCCTCCTCACCAACAAATACGCGGAGGGCTATCCCGGAAGGAGGTACTACGGGGGCTGCGAGCTCGTAGATGAGGTGGAGAGGCTGGCGATCGAAAGGGCCAAGAAGCTTTATGGGGCCGAGCACGCCAACGTTCAGCCTCACAGCGGAACTCAAGCCAATATGGCGGCTTACATGGCCTTGCTCGAGCCCGGAGATACGATCTTGGGGATGCGACTTGAGCACGGCGGCCATCTCTCTCACGGAAGCAAGATGAACTTCTCGGGCAGGCTCTATCGCTTCGTTCATTACGGGGTCGATCCCGAGACCGAGCAGCTGGATTACGATGAGATCGAAAGGCTCGCCTTGAAGTACAAGCCCAAGCTCATAATCGCCGGGGCTTCCGCCTACCCCCGGATCATAGATTTCGAACGCTTCAAGGAGATCGCCGAGAGAGCGAAAGCGAAGCTCCTCGTCGATATGGCTCATATCGCGGGATTGGTGGCCGCCGGCCTCCACCCCAATCCCACCCCCTTCGCCGATGTGGTGACCTCGACGACTCACAAAACGCTCCGAGGGCCCAGAGGGGGATTTATCTTGTGCACGAAGGAGCTCGCTCCTCTCATCGATCAGGCCATGTTCCCCGGATCTCAGGGGGGGCCGGCCATGCACGTCATAGCCGCGAAGGCCACGGCCTTCCTCGAGGCGATGCAACCTCACTTCAAGCGATATCAGAGGGAGGTGGTGCTCAACGCCAAGGTTCTGGGCGAGGAGATGAAGAAAGCGGGATTTCGATTGGTATCGGGGGGGACGGATACGCATTTGCTCCTCGTCGATCTCCGGGGAACCGGAATTACGGGAAGGGATGCGGAGAGAGCGCTCGGAGCCGTGGGGATAATAGTGAATCGAAATTCCATCCCCTTCGATCCCCTTCCGCCTCAGATAACAAGCGGGATAAGGCTCGGAACTCCGGCGGTCACCACCCGGGGCTTCGGCCCCGCTGAGATGAAGAAGATCGCCGAGCTCATCTCCAGAGTGCTCTCCCACTTGGGAGATGAGAAGGTCTATAATGAAGTACGAGCCGAAGTGGTGGAGCTCTGCTCGCGCTTTCCCATACCCGATCTCGAAGCGGAGGGAGCATGAAGAGGAGGGAGTACGAATCCGTTATCGTGATAAACCCGAAATTGGGAGAGGAGGGGATTCGGAAGATCATCGAGGATTTTCATGAGCTTTTGCGGCGAAAGGAGGCCGAGAACATAGAGATAATCCACTGGGGCATAAGGAAGCTCGCTTACAGGATAAGAGCCAAGCCCGGCGAATACCTCTCCGAAGGCTATTACGTGCTCTTCCAATTCGACGCCTTCCCCACCGCGATCGCCGATCTCGAAGCCCATCTCAGAATCCGACAGGGGGAGGTCCTGCGCTATCTTATAGTGAGGAGGCCGAAAGCCAAAGCGCCCGTTCCCTCAAGCGGGGAGGCGGGAGGGTGAAGGAGGGAGATGCTCAACAAGATAATAATCATAGGGAATGTGGGAACCGATCCCGAGATGAGGTTCACGCCCAACGGGAACCCCGTGACCACCTTCCGGGTGGCCACCACCTACACCTTCGTGGGCTCGGATGGGGAGCGGCGCCGGGAGACCGAGTGGTTCGATATCGTGACTTGGGGCAAGCAGGCGGAGAGCTGCAATCAATACCTCACCAAAGGCCAGAGGGTTTACGTGGAAGGGCGTCTCAGAACTCGAACTTGGGAGGATGCCGCCGGCCAGAAGCACTTCCGCTTGGAGGTAAACGCCTCCAGAGTCATCTTCTTGGATCGGCGCAGAGCGGCTCGCTTTCGAGATCTCGAAGCGGAGGTCGAAGAGGAGGAGACCTTCTGATTTCGAAGAGGAGCGATGAGAGATGGTGGAGAAGAAGAGGGCTTTCTTCGCTCGTCCCAAACCCAAAGCCTGCTTCTTCTGCGTGAACGGCATAGATGAGATCGATTACAAAGACGTGCAGATCCTCCGGCGCTTCCTCTCCGAGAGAGGGGAGATCATCCCCCGGCGCACCACCGGAACTTGCGCCCGGCATCAGCGCAAGCTGAGCGTGGCGGTGAAGCGAGCGAGGCAGCTCGCCCTCCTCCCCTTCTGCGCCAAGCACATCTGGTGGAGCGGCGGGGTGGGAATCAAGGAGTGATGAGGGAGATCGGGGTAGGCCTCCTCGGCCTGGGCGTTGTGGGAGGGAAGGTCTTCGAAGCTCTCACGCGGCGAGATCTCCCGCGCGAAGCCGGAATCTCCCTCTCGCTCCGCAGGATCTTGGTGAGAGATCCCCAAAAGAAGCGGTCGATCGAACCCCCTCCTCATCTCCTCACCACCGATCCGGATCTCATTTTGGACGATCCGGAGATCGATATCGTGATAGAGGTCATGGGGGGAGAGCATCCGGCGCTGGAGTACATTCGAAGAGCTCTCCGCTCGGGAAAGCACGTCATCACCGCGAATAAAGAGGTCATCGCCAAGCACGGCCCGGAGCTCTTCTCCCTCGCCGCCCGAAAGGGAGTTCACCTGCTCTTCGAAGCGAGCGTCGGGGGAGGGATTCCGGTTATAAGCTGCCTTCGCGACGGGCTTCCGGCGAACGAGATCCTCTCCATACGAGCGATTATCAACGGAACGACCAATTTCATCCTCTCCAAAATGGAGCAGGAGGGATGGGATTTCCCCTCCGCCCTCAAGGCCGCTCGGGAGCTGGGGTATGCCGAGGCGAATCCCGAGGACGATATCTCGGGAAGGGATGCCGTGTATAAATTGGCCATTCTCGTGACCTCCGCCTTCCGCCTCAATATAAAGCCCGAGGACATCTACCGCGAGGGGATAGATCGAATCGAGCCTCGCGATTTCCGGTACGCTCGCGAGCTGGGGTACACCATAAAGCTCCTCGCCGTGGCGAAGAGGGAGGGGAGGCGGGTGGAGGCGAGAGTGCACCCCGCTCTCATCCCTCTGGAAGCTCCTCTCGCGAAGGTGAGCGGAGCTTACAACGCCGTGGAGTTCGGAAGCGATCTCGCCGGCTCGATCCTGCTTTACGGGGAGGGGGCGGGGGGGAGGCCCACTTCGAGCGCCGTCCTCGCCGACCTCATCTTCGCGGCGCGCGCCTCCTCGGGGGAGAGGAGGGG
>CAYRBX010000074.1:0-5180 GCA_964422695.1 uncultured Dehalococcoidia bacterium | reverse complement strand
GGGTGAGGACCGGGATCAGGATAAGAGTGCACAATCCCCGTGAGGTGGGGGCGGATAGGGTGGCCAATTCGGTGGCGGGATTTCGGCTCTACGGAGGCCCGCTCATCATCGTGGATTTCGGAACGGCGACGACCTTCGATGTGGTGAGCGGGGAGGGGGATTATCTCGGAGGCCTGATCGCTCCGGGAATCAGAGTGGCCGCCGAAGCTCTCTTCAGGGCCACCGCCATGCTCCCCCGGGTGGAGCTCTCCTTTCCCAAGCAGATCATAGGGAGGAATACGGTGGACGCCATAAGATCGGGCTTGCTTTACGGCTACTTGGGGCTTGTGGAGGGGGTGGTGAGGAGGGTTAAGAAGGAGATCGGAGGAGAGCCTCGGGTCATCGCCACCGGGGGAGATGCTCCGCTCATCGCCGGGAAAACTGATCTCATAAATCATGTGGAGCCCGATCTCACGCTCATCGGGCTTCGCTTCATTTACGAATTAAATGCGAGAGGGTGGGAGAAGTGAGGAAGAAGGGGAATGTGGTTTTGGGAGTTACGGGGAGCATCGCCATCTACAAGGCCGCCGATCTCTTAAGCAAGCTCGTTCAGGAGGGGATCGAGGTCGATGTGGTGATGACCGAAGCGGCGGCAAAGCTTGTAAGCCCCATTCTCCTTCAGAGCCTCTCTCACCGTCCGGTATCGGTGGATATGTTCTCCCCTCCTCAGCGCTTCGAGATCGAGCATGTATCTCTGGCCGAGAGGGCGGATCTCATAGCCGTCGTTCCGGCCACGGCGAACACCATAGCCAAGCTGGCCGCCGGGATCGCCGACAACCTCCTCTGCGCCACGATCCTCGCGGCTCGCTGTCCGGTGCTTCTGGCCCCGGCGATGGACGCCGGGATGTTCGAAAATCCGGCCACGCAGGAGAATTTGGAGAAGCTCAAAGAGCGGGGATTCATCATCGTGGGGCCGGAGAGGGGGAGGCTCGCTTCGGGGCTTGAGGGATGGGGGAGGCTCGCCGATCCCCGCAAGATCCTCGCCGAGATCCTGAAGATCTTGGGCAAAAAATACGGAGATCTCGCCGGAAGGAGGATACTGGTGACGGGAGGAGGAACGCGAGAGCCTTTGGATCCTGTGAGATTTGTGGGCAACAGATCTTCGGGGAAGATGGGAATAGCTCTGGCCGAGGCGGCGAGAGATAGGGGGGCGGATGTCACCTTGATCTTGGGGCCCACCCTTCTTGAAGCCCCCTGCGGGGTGGAGGTCGTTCGGGTTGAGACCGCCGAGATGATGAGAGAGGAGGTCTTGCGGCGGGCGGAGGAATTCGATGCTCTCATCATGGCGGCGGCCGTCGCCGATTTCCGCCCCGCATCGCCCTCTCCTTCCAAGATACGCCGCGACGCCCCAAGCCTTCGGGTGGAACTCGAGAGGACTCCCGATATCCTGGCCGAGGCGAAAGCTCCGATCAAAGTGGGCTTCGCCGCCGAAACAAGGGAGGGGCTTCTTGAAAATGCCAGAAGGAAGCTCTTCGAGAAGGGGCTTGATCTCATCGTAGCCAACGATATATCCTCTCCGGAAAGCGGATTCGAAGCGGATACCAATAAGGTCGTGATCGTAGATCGCGAGGGCGAGGAGATCCTCCCCCTCCTCCCCAAGAGGGAGGTGGCGGAGAGGGTGCTCGATAAGGTCTCCTCGCTCATCCGGGGGAGAGAAGGCCGGAGGGAAAGGAGGGCGGGATGAAGGTTCTGCTCGTAGACGCCAAATTCGAGAGATGGGGCTTCAGCGCTCCCTTCAGCGTCGCCGCCTACGGGCTTATTTGCGTCGCCTCCTACCTCAAGAGCAAGGGGATAGATGTCGAGATCTTGGATATGAACGCGGGGGAGAGGGGGATCGAATGGGATGAGCTCCCCTCCATCATCAGGGAGAAGAAGCCCAAGATCATAGGCGTTCCCAGCTCCATGAGCTGTTATGTTCCCAATTCCCTCCGGGTGGTGAAGATCGCCAAGGCGGTCGATCCCTCCATCATCACCGTGGGGGGAGGGATAAATTTCACCGTGAACAGCGAATGGATCATGGAGCAGAATCCCGAGCTCGATTTCATCGTTCGCGGCGACGGCGAGCACACGATGGAGGAGCTCGTAAGGGCCATAGAATCGGGGGAGAGGGATTTCTCCAAGATCTTGGGACTTACATGGCGCGCTCCTGATGGGACGGTGGTGAGGAATCCTGATCGCCCCCCCATCATGGATCTTGATTCCCTTCCCCTTCCGGATTGGAGCCTTGTGGATCTCAACTGGTACGGCGTGAACACCTTTCCCCCCTCTTGGGGCAAGCAAGTTCTCCTCACCTTATCGAGAGGATGTCCTTACCACTGCCAATTCTGCCTTCCGCGCCTCGCCTCCTACAACACCTACAGGGAGCACGGAACGAAGAGGAAGCTTGAGATAATAAGCGAGCTTTACCACAAATACGAGCGCCGGATGTTCTGGATAAACGATCTCATCTTCGGAGTGAACGAGGAGAGGACGAAGGAGTTCTTGGAAGGCCTCATAAATGAGGGGCTTAGGATCAACATGTGCGTTGATATGAGGGTGGATCTCCTGCTCAAGCGAAAGCACCTCCTCCCTCTCATGAGGGAGGCGGGGGTGAGGATCGTGGCTTTGGGGATCGAAAGCCCCCTCCCCAAGGACAACGAAGCTTACAACAAGTACCCGTCCGGAATGGATCCAAAGGAAGCGGCCATAGAGGCGGTGAGGCTTCTGCGCGAGCACGGAATAAACTCCTGGGCTTTCTACATGATAGGAGCTCTTCACCATACGCCCGAGGATATAGGAGAGATTTGGAGGTTCGCCGATAAGGTCGATGCCGATCTTACGATCTTCGCCCTCACCACTCCCCTTCCCGGAACGCCTTACTACGAGCAGGTGAAGGATTATATAGCCATTCACGATCTCGGAGCTTACGATGAGAACACTCCGGTCTTCCGCTATCCCTACATGACCGACGATCAGATACGCATGCTCTACCCCGAAGCTTGGATTTGCTATTACATGAAGCCCTCAAGGGTTGTGAGGAAATGGCTTTTCGGAGATGAATACACGAAGTGGTTTTACGGCTTCATGCGAACTCATGCCGGGAATTGGGGCGAGGATGTGAGGCGCACGTGGCGCAGGTACGGATGGCGGGGGTATCAGACGGATGAGAGGAAGCTCCGATCTTGGGCGAGAAGGACTTTGGGCCTCAAAGCCCCCGAGCGCGCCTTCATGAACTTCCTCATGTGGCTCGATCAAGCTCTTCGCGCGATCAACCTCCTGCCCAATCCCATGCGCGAATGGAGGAGGGTGATGGGCGATCGAGCGAGGATCATCGAGGAGAAATTCTCCGGCATCTACACCGAAATGAGAGCGAGGAGGCTTGCGAGAAAGCCGAGATGAAGCTCAGAGGGCTTGGAGATCGGCGTCGGAGAGGAGATCCTGCAGGTGGCATGTATCGTTCAGGAGGAGGAGGCGGGGCTTTCCTCCTCGGAAATCGAAGATCGTCAAAGAGGCGTTATCCAAGCGGAAGCTCCAAATGCGGGAGAGATCAAGCCCCAGAGCCGCTCCGATCATAGTGCGCAGAACCGCATCGTGAGAGCAGATGAGAACGAACCCATCGGATCTCGCGTGAAGCTCCAAGATCTCCCGAAGCGCCCTCTCCCCTCTCTCCCTCACCTCCTCCAAGGTCTCCCCTCCCGGCATCTTCACCTTCTCCGGAGAGGTCCTCCAGAGCCTCAAAAGCTCTCCGAAGCGCTCTCCCACCTCATTCACCGTAAGCCCCGTCCACTCCCCGTGATCTATCTCCACAAGCTCCTCCCTAACTCGAATCTCCATCCCCCTCTCGGCGGCGAGAGGCCGCACCGTCTCCAAAGCCCTTCTGAGAGGGCTTGAGTAAATGGCCTCTATGGGCCAAGCTCGGAGGCGGAGGGAGAGCCTTTCGGCTTGGAGGATTCCCCTCCGGGAGAGGGGCGTGTCCATCCTCCCCTGATAGAAGCCGGCCACATTCCCCACGCTCTCCCCATGTCTTGTGAAGATGAGCTTCGGCATCTCGGGGCTATATCCTCACGGCTCTCGCGGCGTAGATATCGGGAATCGCCTCTATCCTCCTCCTGTCCTCCTCGCTCAGAGGGTCGTCGAGCCCCAGCACCATCAAGGCCTTCCCTCCGGGAGCGAGCCTCGCCACCTGCATGAAGCTTATATCTATTCCGGCCTCTCCGGTTATCGTCCCCACGGCTCCGATGAGCCCGGGGCGATCTCGATGATCGATGAAGAGCCAGTAGCCGGGGGAGGGGATGAAATCAACCCAGAACTCCCCCACCTTCACCACATGAGGCTCTCCTCTCATTATCGTTCCGGCCACCACCGCCTTCTCCTCGGTGGTGAAGAGCTCGACGGTGAGGAGATTTCCGTAATTCTCGCAGCTCGTGCTCTTCTGCTCCGCGACCTGCAATCCCCTCTCGCGAGCGAGGAGCTCGGCGTTCACTAAATTCACTCTCTCCTCGCTTATCTGTTCGAGCAAGCCGCAGAGGACCGCGGCCTTCAGAGCTCTGAGATCGCAGCTCGCGATCTCCCCCTCATAGCGAATGAGGATGCTTTGAGCTTGGCCTCGGGAGAGCTGAGCCGCTATCTTCCCGATGAGCGGGGCCATCTTCACGAAGGGGCCCAGAAGCCCCAGGGAATCGGCGGGGATGAAGGGGAGGTTGACGGCGTAAGGGCTGGGCTTTCCCTCGAGAATCGAGAGCACTTGATTCGCGATATCAACCCCCACGATCTCCTGAGCTTCGGCCGTCGAGGCGCCGATGTGAGGAGTGGCGATCACATTCTCGAATTTGAGAAGGGGGCTGTCGACGGGAGGCTCCGATGAGAAGACATCGAGAGCCACCCCCGCCACCCTCCCCTCCTCCAGAGCTCTGCAGAGCGCCTCCTCATCGATCAATCCCCCTCGGGCCGTGTTTATAATGCGCACCGTCGGCTTCACCCAGGAGAGCTCCCTCTCTCCGATGAGATTTCGAGTCGAGGGAGTTAGGGGCACGTGAAGGGAGATGAAATCGGCGCGGCGGAAGAGCTCCTCCCAGGAGACGAGCTCCACCCCCAGGCTCTGAGCTCTCTCCGGGGAGATGAAGGGATCGTACCCTATCACCTTCATTTCCAGAGCTCGCGCC